>JAXDJP010000411.1:0-2614 GCA_034665645.1 Actinomycetota bacterium
CAAACGGCGGCCGCCCGCGCGCCGGGCATCCTCATGCACCATCATCCGGTGCCGGTCGGCGGCCCCTCGAGTCGTTACAACCCGGCAGTGGCGAAGTACTTCGGGCGCACACAACCCGACGCAGGCCCCACTCCCGACGCTGCATGTGACAAGGGATCCCGCCCCGAGAAGGTTCAGGGGAAGGCTCCGAAGGCCGACTACGGCAGCGGGCGAGCGAAGAAGGGTTACTCCTGCAACGCCCGGATGATCTCCCACTGGGGCGAAACCGGGGGCTACCGCGTCGAGCGTTACGTCGATAAGGCCGGACACGAATGCGCTTACTGGGATTCCACGTTGCTGTGGCCGCATCAGATTCCGCAACAGAACACCGAAGGTCCCGGCGTTTACGTCATGGACATGGCGGACCCCGACGGCCCGGTGCACACCGACACCTTGCGAACCCCCGCGATGCAATCACCGCACGAATCGGTTCGGCTCAACACCAAGCGCGGGCTGCTCGTTGCAGACATGGGCTACCCGACGTGGCAGCCGGGCATCATCGACGTCTACAGCGTGAAGGAAGACTGCCGACACCCGGTACTCGAATCGTCGACACCCACTGGGATCCTGGGTCACGAAGGTGGATTCTCACCCGATGGAATGACGTTCTACGTCGCGTCGCTCTACGCGCACACTCTTACCGCCGTCGATCTTACGGATCCGAAAACTCCCGTCATGCTCTGGACCAGCACCGATTACCAACCGCACGGCGTTTCGGTGAGCAACGACGGGAACCGGCTTTACATCGCCGAGGCAGCGTTCAACGACAGTGGCGGGGACTTCTCCGGGTTAACCATCCTCGACACGAGCGAGATCCAGAAGCGCGTTACGAATCCGAGTGTTCCGATCGTTAGCAGGCTCTCGTGGCCGCAAGTGAGCACCCCCCAGAACGCGACACCCTTCGTGCTCCAGGGTCACAACTATCTCTTGGAAACGGACGAATTTGGCTCTGGAAAGAACATCGGGGCCGCGCGCATCGTCGACATCCAGAACGAAAAGAAACCGTTCGTCGTTTCCAATATGCGCCTCGCGGTAAACAAGGGCGGACAAACGGAAGACCCGGGCGACGACCAGCCGTTCCAGGGTTACCAAGGGCATTACTGTTCTCTTCCGAGCCGGGTCGACCCGCAGATCGTGGCCTGCAGCTTCATCATGTCCGGGCTGCGCGTCTTCAACATCAGCGACCCCGCGCATCCGAAAGAGATCGCTTACTTCAACAAGCCGTTGATGCCGGGAGCGAATCCCTATTACCCGGTCAAGGGCGGGGCGTTCGCGATGTCGGCTCCCGCGTACGATCAAGAAACGAAGGACATCTGGTACACGGATGGAAACAGCGGTTTCTACGTCGTGAGGCTCACGAAGGGTTCGGGGGTCACGAAGTTCGCGCGCCGCATCGTTTCACCGGGCAACTAGAACGCATCTGATTCACAACCGAACGGCACTAGACTCGCGCGCCTATACCGACTAGCGAGCGGGGCCGGATCCATCGGTTCACAGGACACCCAACAGGTCGTGGCGTGTGACGATCCGGACCGGCGCCGTCACAAATAGGATTCAGACGAGGTCATACCCTTTTGAAAGGGAGGTCAGATCAATGAAAACGATGACGTGCAGGCAGATGGGCGGGCCGTGCGATACCGCATTCCGTGGAGAAACGGCCGACGAAGTGATCAAGGCGCAGGACCAACATCTAAAGGATGCTGTAGCGGGCGGTGATGACACGCACAAGGACGCTTTGGAAGCGATGAAGGGCAGATGGAAGCATCCCATCAAGGGGATGGGTTGGTACAAGGACACCAAGAAGGCCTTCGCCGCTCTCCCCGAAGACTGACCGCAACTTGATCCGGGCGGACCGGCGTCAGAGTTATTCCGCGCGGACGTACGACATAGAGAAGTCGTGTTGCCAGGTGGCGCCACCGTCGTGCGAGTTCTCACCGGTGCCGTCCATAGCGTCTGGGCCGACGAACTTCGCGGCCGAACGCTGCCAGAAGTCCGGGTCGCGACGGATCATCGACCAACCGGAGTCGTCGATCTCCAGGTCGAAGAGACGAGTCACGCCACGCACGTCGAAGTAGTGGCAAGTGCTCCCGTCGAGCATGGCGATCGCGTCCGGAAAATCGGGATGATCGTAGGTCCAGTGCAGCATGACGAACGCTCCGTCCAAGACACGCTCGTAGTGTTGCCGACCGACGACGGGCTCCGACATCGCCACGTGATGCATGGTGACCTTCCAGGTGCCGAGCAACCGATCCAGCGACATAACCTCGACTCTATGACCGGAGTGTGGCTATGACGGAACATGCGGTGGTGGTCGTCGGAGGAGGGCCGACGGGCCTGATGTTGGCGGGCGAGCTGGCGTTGGCGGAGGTCGATGTCGCCATCGTCGAGCGGCGCCCGAACCAGGATCTCCCCGGCTCGCGCGCAGGCGGTTTGCATTCACGCAGCATTGAGATTCTCGACCAGCGTGGGATCGCCGATCGGTTCCTGTCGGAAGGCCAGGTGGCCCAGGTCGCGGGTTTCGCCTTCAACCGCTTGGACATCAGCGACTTCCCGACCCGGCACAACTACGGGCTCG
>JAXDJP010000412.1:0-2739 GCA_034665645.1 Actinomycetota bacterium
AGGAGTGGAACGGGATCATTCGCCACGGCGCGAAGCTGCTCTACGCCTTCACCGAGGCGACGGTGCCGAAGCTGACCGTCGTCACCCGCAAGGCCTACGGCGGCGCCTACGACGTCATGAACTCCAAACACATGCTCGCCGACTTCAACTTCGCCTGGCCGACCGCGGAGATCGCGGTAATGGGGCCGGAGGGCGCCGTAAACATCATCTACCGCCGCGACCTGGCGACCTCACCGACCCCCGAGGAGCGCCGCGCCAAGCTGATGGCCGATTACAAGGCGCGCTTCGCCAATCCGTATGCGGCGGCGGAGCGCGGCTATATTGACGACGTCATCGTCCCCCACGAAACTCGCCCGAAGCTGATCAAGGCGCTGCGCACGCTGGAGACGAAGCGGGTCGAGCAACCGAAGCGCAAGCACGGCAATATTCCGCTCTAGTCCGGTGTTCGACCGCCTCGCAGCGCGCTTTCGCCAACGACCGCCACCACCGGAGCCGTGGGGCCTGCGGGGCGACTTCGAACGCGAGACGCTCCCGTGGCTGGACGCCGCGCTGGCCCAGGTCGACGACTATGTCGAGGCGCTCGGAGATCAGGCGCCCGCCACGTACGACCTGCGCGAGAAGTTGAAGCTGTGGCTGCAGTTCGGCTACGCAACCCTGCCGGGTGCCGCCGAGCACGCGCTCATAGACGCGTACCTCGCCGATGTCGAGGAGTTGTTGACTCGCCGTGCCTCGCCGACGATGGTCACCGTCCATCCCCTCGGCGACCGCGCGATCGACTCGCTCAGCGCTGAGGACCTCGACACCCCAATGATGCGGATAATGGATTTCCACAACCAGTCGATCGCCGGCAAGAAGCTCGCCATGACCCGGTCCATCATCGAGTTCCTCGGTCACGTCTTTCGCCACACCGTGGTCTGCATGCAGACGCTGACCTTCATCCACGGCACCCAGCAGGCTGCCCACCAGGACTACGCCTTCGTGGTCGCAGGCATCCCGAGCCAGCTCGCGGCGGCCTGGATAGCGCTGGAAGATGTCCATCCGGACGCGGGCCCACTTGGTTACTACCCTGGCTCGCACACGATTCGCAAGTTCGACTTCGGAAACGGACTCTTCATGACGCCCGAGTCACCGCGGCGGGAGGTCGACTTCCTCGAGCACATCGAGCAGCGCTGCGCCGAGCGAGGGCTGCAGGAGGAGCTCTTCATGGCCCGCAAGGGGGACGTTTTCGTCTGGCATGCCGCTCTGGCCCATTCGGGTACGCCGGTCAACAACCCGACCAGGACCCGGCGCTCGCTGGTCGCCCACTACTCGACCAGGGAGGCCTATAGAACCGATCGCCGGGATCCGGAGGCGACTCCGGTCGAGCACCACTACAACGGCGGGGTCCTGTTCGCCGATCCCCGGCGTCCGGAAGCCGAGGACAGCTTCCGGCGCGGCGCCGAGATCGACTCGGGCTGAGGCCCCGACATCGTGCCTACACTCCCCAGCGCCGACGCCGCTCACAAGCTGATCGAGTCAGCCGACTTCGTCTGGCACCAGCGCTTCGAGCTCGCCCCCGGTGTCCATACCCCGGGCGCCAACGACATCGTCTGGCTGCTCGATGCCGCGGGGGTGCCCGATGACCTGAGCGGGGTGAGCGCGATCGACCTCGGCACCACCAACGGCGGAACCGCCTTCGAGCTCGAGCGCCGCGGCGCCGAGCGTGTGGTCGCGGTCGACATCAGGCCGCCCGAGCACTACGGCTTTGCTCGCTTGAGCGAGTTCCTCGGCTCCAGCGTCGAGTGGGTGCAGGCAAGTCTCTATGAGGTCGCCGCGGTGCTCGCTGAGCAGTTCGATCTCGTGCTCTGCTTCGGCGTCCTCTACCACCTGCGACACCCCCTGCTCGCGCTCGACAACGTGCACGGGCTGCTCGGCGGCGAGGCACTGATCGAGACTGTGGTCCTCGATGCCGAGATGCCGCAGCTGAGCGCAGCGCCGGTCGCCCGCTTCTACCGGGGCTCGGGGCTCGAGGACGACGCCAGCAACTGGTTTGCTCCCTCGCTTGCCGGGCTGCTCGACTGGTGCGCGTCCAGCGGGCTCGACCCCGAGCTCGTCGCCGCGTGGCCCGCCGACCAGCCTCCCCGACGGGCGGTGGTGCGAGCCCGTCGTGCGCCCGGCGCGCCCGAGTGGAGCTCGCTCTCCTATGAGCTGCCGGTCGACGCGCGGGTCCTGCATCGCTCCTGAGCGCCGCCCGGTTGCCGCGTGTGGCAGGCTGAGGGGTGGAGAAGGCAACCCGAGAAGGAGGATCGCGTGGCCGTAGTCAAGATCATCGAACTTGTGGGCAGCTCGAAGAAGTCTTCCGACGACGCCTGCCAACAGGCTCTGAAGCAGGCGCAGACCTCGTTGCGCAATGTGCGCGCCGTCGACATCGTCTCGACCGGGCTCCGCGGCGACAACCTCGACGAGTGGCGCGCGCACGTGCGCGTCGCCTTCCTGGTCGAGGGCACCGACGTCGATTAGGGCGATGGCAGAGGAGAACGCGATAGATCAGCCGGCTCCGAGCCGGGTCAAAGAGTTGCTCGACTCGGGCGAGATCGAGCTGCTCGACGTGCGCACCGACCACGAGTGGGATTCCGGCCACATCCCCGGCGCCCGCCACGTCGAGCTCAACGAGCTGACCGATGAGGCCGAGCGCCTCGGCAAGCAGCAGAAGATCGTCGTCTACTGCCGCACCGGCAACCGATCGGGCATGGCCTCGGA
>JAXDJP010000413.1:0-2688 GCA_034665645.1 Actinomycetota bacterium
CGGCGTCCACAGCCCCACGTGGATCACGAGGTTCACGGACATGACCCGGCAAGCCGCGTCTTATCGAGAAAGACGGGTGCTGCTGGCCGGGGACGCCGCGCACGTGCATTCGCCCGCGGGCGGACAAGGACTCAACACGGGCGTGCAGGACGCGGTGAACCTCGGTTGGAAATTAGCCCAAGTAGTCAAAGGGATATCGAGGCCAGACCTCCTCGACACTTACCACGCAGAGCGACACCCGGTCGCTGCGCGCGTGCTGCAAAACACGATGGCGCAGACAGTGCTCCTGCGCCCGGCCGACGCGCGCCTCGAGGCCTTGCGCGCAACAGTGTCCGAGCTGCTGAGCATGGACGAGCCGCGCAAGCGCTTCGCAGGGATGATCTCCGGGCTCGATATCCATTACGACCTCGGCGACGGCCATCCGCTGCTCGGGAGGCGCATGCCCGATCTCGACCTGATGACAACGAACGGCGTTCTGCGTTTGTTCACGCTGCTGCACGATGCCCGACCCGTTTTGCTCAACCTCGGCGAGCCCGGCGGCTTCGACACGACGCCGTGGGGAGATCGGATCCAGATGGTCGACGCCAGATACGAGGGTCCATGGGAGCTTCCCGTACTCGGCGCGGTCACGGCCCCCCCGGCTGTCTTGATCCGGCCGGATGGACATGTGGCTTGGGTTGGAGATCTGACCGACCCCGGGCTGCGCGCTGCGCTCACCACATGGTTCGGATCACCGACAGAGATGTAACCGCCGCGATTAGTTCCCACCCCCGATCCGGTCTTCAATAGATGAGACAAGAAGTAATGGTGGGCTGCAACCAGGCGCACTCGCACCAGTCGCTAAACAACTGAAGGAGGAAGCCATGACCACTCCGGCCCCCACCGTCACCGACCACGACGACTTCGAGCGGCAGCTCGCCGAACTGCTCACGCGCGAGAAGGCACACACCCACGAGGGCGACGCGATCGCCGCGGCTCGGCGCCGGCTACCCATGACAGAGGTCCCGCCCGACACCACTGTCATCGGCCCCGACGGCGAGGTCGCCTTCGGCGATGTCTTCGAGGGGCGCGACGAACTGATCGTCTACACCCACATGTTTTACGACGGGAAGCCGTGGGAGTTGCAGTGCGAGGGCTGCACCAGGAACACATGGAACATGGGACACGCCCCCGACGCGGCCTACCTCAACGCCAACGGGATCACCTTCGCGTTCCTCGTCGACGGGCCTTACGAGGAGATCGCGGCATTCCGCGACTTCATGGGCTACACCGCGCCGTGGTACTCCAACGCCCACCTCGACCACCCGACCGTGGGCGTCCCCGGCCGGATCTCCTGCTACCTGCGCCGGGACGACAAGATCTACCTGACGTACTGGACGACGGGCCGGGGCGACGAGGTGCTGAGTCCCTCGTTCGCGTTGCTCGACAGGACCGCATACGGGCGACGAGAGGAGTGGGAGGACTCGCCCGAGGGGTGGCCACAGAACCCGACCCACTCCGTCTTGCGCACCGACGAGAACGGGGCGTGGGTGGCTCCCAGAAAGGGTCGACCGGTGCCCCAGTGGACGCGCCCGGGCGCCACCGCGGTCGGCGGATAAGCCGGAGGCCGGCTTTAGGCGATAAGCAGGCGAAGGCCCAGCTCTGCGGCCTCGAGATCGAGGAGGTCTCGGTTGCGTTCCACCCACCGACCCGAGGCAAGGTCATCGCGGAGGCGGCGCACTGCCCTCTGCTCTGCGTCCGGCCCGACGCTGGTCCATACCGATATCCCGCGACGGACGCTCTCGTCCAGGTACGCCTCGGGGCGGCGCCAGTAAGCCTCGAAGAAGCCGTCGGCGCAGTCCCACGGGATGAGCACCGGTTCTACCCGAGCTCCGATCGCGCCAGCCAACTCGGGTAACGCGGCCAGAGCTCTGCAGGCTTTCAAGGTAGCCACCTCTCGCAGGTAGTCACGAGTAAGCCAGAACCGGTGCCGCCAAGTCTCCTCACTGGTGTCGCACGTGAACACCACAACTCGGTGAGCAACGCGTCTCATCTCGCGCAGGCCGGCGAGCGGATCCCGCCAGTGATGAATGGTGGCGAAAGCCATCGCGGCGTCGAAGGACTGATCATCGAACGGGAGGTTCTCGGCCGTGGCTGCGACGCACGGCGCTGCGTGTGCGGGACGCTGGGCGCGCATGACCTCCGACGGCTCTACCGCAATGACGTGACGACCGGAGGGCTCGTACGAACCGGTGCCGGCGCCGACATTCAGCACGGTCCGTGCATCCCCGAGCGCAGCCCACACCTGCGCCGCGATCCGGGGCTCGGTGCGCCGCGTCGCGGTGTAGGTGGCTCCGATGGTGTCGTACAACTGTGGGCCGGACATCACACCGCCTTCCTAGGCTGCCATATCGCATAGGCCCCGCCCGATCACCCGATCCACGCGGAGGGCAAGGGACTCGAACCCTTAAGTCCTTGCGGACAACGGTTTTCAAGACCGTCCGGTTGCCAATTACCGTAGCCCTCCGCCCGCAAGGGTAGCGGCTGGCGCATCCCTCAAGCGTGAAGCGAATCGAATCCCGTGTAAGGACGGAGGGCTTCTGGGATGGTGACGCTGCCGTCTTCTTGTTGGTGATTCTCGAGGAGAGCGACGATGGTCCGGCCGACGGCGCAGGCCGTTCCATTTAAAGTGTGCACGAGCTTTGAACC
>JAXDJP010000414.1:0-2659 GCA_034665645.1 Actinomycetota bacterium
GCGAGGACGTCGCCTCGGGCCTGCGGCACTTCCTCGAGTCGTTCCCGGACGCCCACTGGGAGCCCGAGCGCACGATCGTGGACGACGATCACGCCGCCGTCCCCTACGTCCTGACCGGCACGCTGACCAAGCGGCTCGGCCCCTTCGAGCCGGCGGGCCAGGTGCTCGAGCTGCGCGGCGTGCATCTGTTCGCGCTGGCCGGGAGCGCCATCCAGGCGACCGAGGACATCTGGGACTCAGGGACGTTCGCACGCCAGATGCGCAACGCCTGATGCCGTTCGGTCCCGGCGGCGTACTCGTGTGATCCGCGCCGGTCGGGCAGTGGATGCTGCAGCCGGCCGCCTACTCTGTGCTTGGACCGCAGTGTCGGGAGTGACTCCGTGCCCCTACGTCTCGTCCTCATCGAAGACCATCAGGCCCTCCGCGAGGGCCTCGAGCTGCTGCTCGATCGCGAGGGCTGCGAGGTGGTCGGCACGGCCGGAACCGCGGCCGAGGGCCGCGAGCTCGTGGAGCGGCTGAACCCCGATGTCGCGCTCGTGGACATCCGGCTCGGCGAGGACTCGGGGATCGAGCTCACGCGCGAGCTGCTCGACTCCGACCCCGAGCGGCGCATCGTCCTCTACACGGGCTCCAGCGACGTCGAGCTCCTGATCAGCGGGCTCGACTCCGGCGCGCGCGGCTACGCGCTCAAGGAGGGCACGCCGACCGAGCTGACCGGTGCGATCACCACGGTGGCGGCAGGCGGCACGTACGTCGACCCGCGGCTGCGCCAGGCGCTGCTCTCGCGCGGCTCCACCCAGCGCGTGCCGTCGCTGTCCAAGCGCGAGCGCGAGATCATCGACCTGCTGGCCCAGGGGCTCAACGGCGAGCAGGTCGCCGAGCGCCTCGTGCTCTCCTCCGAGACGGTCAAGACCCACATCCGCAACGCGATGTCCCAGCGCGAGGCCAACCCGCGGGGGCACGCGATCGCGATCGCGCTGCGCGAGGGCTTCATCTCGCCGCCGTCCGGTACGGGCACGCGCTCGTGAGTCCGCTGGAGCTCACCGACGACGAGCTCCGGCGGCTGCGCCACGACCTCCGCACGCCGATGACGATCATCACCGGCTTCGCCGAGGTGCTCGCCGCCGACCGCCCGATCTCCGACGAGGACCGGCGCGACTACGCGCGGCGCATCCTCGACGCCGGCGTGGAGCTGCGCGAGATGCTCGACGAGATGTTCGACGATCCGGTGCGCTGAGCCGCGCTCAGGCCGCTTCGCGCTGGCTGAACCACGCGCCGCCGCCGAGCGCGCGGTCGTAGCCCGACCAGCGGGCGCCGTCGGCCAGCTCCTTCTCGAGCCGGTCGAAGGATCCGAGGCGCCCGCCGAGGTTGTCGATCATGTGGACGAGCGTCGCCTCGCGGGTGCACGGCACGACCGGCGAGCCGTGCTCGAGCGTCCCGTGGTGGGCGAGGATGATGTGCAGCACCGCGACCGCCAGCTCGGCGGGGAAGCCCGGCAGGTCCTCGATCGTGCGCCGGACGCGGTAGTAGCCGAGCGGGATCTCGCCCTGGAGCTTGCCCAGGTCGGTCATGTCGATGGCCAGCGGGTCGGCGGTGTACGCGTCGAGCTTGCCGATGTCGTGCAGCAGCGCGCCGGTGACCGCCACGTCGCGATCGATCCCCGGGAAGGTCGCCGAGATCGCCGAAACCGCCTGGGCGACGCCGAGCGAGTGCTCGAGCAGCCCGTGCCGGTAGGCCTGGTGGAAGCGCTTGGCGGCCGGCGCGTCGCGGTACAGCGGCCAGGTCGCCGCGTCGGGGCCGACGATGCGGTCCAGCAGCGCGCGCAGGTACGGGTTCTGCACCGTGCCGACCAGCTCGCGCAGGTCGGACTCCATGCCCGCCGCGGTGCGGGGCGGGCCGTCGAGCAGGTCGGAGAGGTCGTACTCGTGCGTCTCGGCCGCCCGCAGGACCCGGACGCTCAGCTGCGCGCCGTAGCGCGGGTGCACGCCGTAGCGGCCCGCCACCCGCACGCACGCGCCGGCCTCGCAGGCGGGCGCGACGTCGCCGACGGCCTCCCAGACCATCGCCTGCACGGTGCCCGTGCGGTCGCCGAGGACGAGCCGCAGGTACTCGCCGCCGTCGCGCCGCGAGCGCATCTCGCGCTCGCGCACCAGCAGCACCTGGTCGATCTCCTGGCCGTCGGTCAGCTGACGTACGAACATGGGCGCCGAACGGTAGATGCGGGATCGGACGGTCACGTGGGACGATCCAGGGGTGTCGCGCAGCGTCCTCGTCACCGGCTCGACCGGCGGCCTCGGCCCCGCGGTGGTCGCCGCGCTCGCGGCCGCGGGCTGGCGCGTCGTCGCCCCGGGCCGCGCCGAGGCGGACGTGGCCACCGCCGCCGGCGCCGCGCGCGCGGTGGAGCTGGCCACGGCGGACGCGGGCGCGCCGCTGCGCGCGGTGGCCAACCTCGTGGGCGGCTACGCCGATCGCGCCCCGGTCGCGACGACGCCGGTGGAGGAGCTCGAGCGGATGCTCGCCCTCAACCTGCGCACGACCTACCTCGTCACCCAGGCGGCGCTGCCGGCGCTGGCCGCGGCGGGCGGCGGCTCGGTCGTCTGCTTCTCCTCGCGTGCCGCCGTCCACCCGGTCGCGGGCGCGGCCGGGTACGCGGCATCCA
>JAXDJP010000415.1:0-2600 GCA_034665645.1 Actinomycetota bacterium
CCTCCGCACTACCTACGGCGGTGGACGAATATCCCGCGCGATCGAAGATCTCCGTCATTAACCGCCGGATGTCCTCGTCGTCGTCAACGATGAGGATCCGGCGTGCTGCGAGCGCGGGTCGGGTCACAAGTCTCCTCGTTTGCCCCTCACAAGTGTTCTACGACCGTCTCCCTTCGCGCACAAGGGCCTCGGTCTAGGTGTTCCTACGTAATTAAGGGCGCATGCCTACGTCTCACCTAGAGGAGAAATCAGACGTTTTAAGCGTTGTGCCCGTCCGCGCACGCTCCTAGCGTCATGACCACATCGAGAAAGGAGGGGCGAACCACGTCATCTCGGGTGACGACTCTGGGGGTCATCCATGTTTCATGCAAGCGGACGAACCTACGGAGGGGTTAATGAGAAAGATCGCCCTATTAGTTTCAGTGATGGTGCTGGGTTGGCTCGTCGTTCCCGCTCACGCGGGGAAGCCCACACCAACGGCTCCAAAGATCCAGATCCAGTTCAAGCAGGACATGACGAAGTCCGAGACCCAAGGCGGCGCGACCTTCACGGTCACGCGTAACTCGAAGGTCGGAACGAGCACCGTCGACTACTACACGCAGGACGGAACGGCGATGACGTCCGACTCCGACTACGTTGCGAAGTCGGGAACGCTCACGTTCATCCCTGGGGTCACATCGCAAGATTTCATCGTGACGATCCTGCCCGACGGTAAGGATGAGGACAACGAAACGGTCAACCTCTTCCTGGCAAACCCCACTACCAACTCTCAGCTGGGTTCGAAGAAGACGGCGACCCTAACGATCCTGGACACGAACGCGTCCCCCACGCTGAGGATCGACGATTGGCAGACCGGTGGTGCCGGAGCAACTGAAGGCGGCACGTTGCCATTCACCGTTACGAAGACCGGAACAACGGCTCGTACGGTCACGGTTCACTATGCGTCGAGCAGCGGTTCCGCCACCGACGGGACCGACTACCCACACAAAGAGGGAAACCTCACGTTTGGCCCGCTCGAGACATCGAAGACGATCAACGTTCTCCCGACCGACGACGCCTCGGCCGAGGGCTACGAGACCCTCACCATGACGCTTACCGTCCCGACCAATGCAACGCTTTCGGACGGATCGGGCGAGGGACGCATCACCGATAACGACGACGACGACAACGACGGAGCCTCGGACACCGACGAGGTCACGAACGGGAGCGACCCCAACGACCCGGACACCGACAACGACAACATCTCGGACGGGTCGAGGGACCCGGACGGCAGCAGCGACATCGTTGCGGGACCGGACAACTGCCTGCTCGTCGCGAACCCCGGCCAAGCGGACAATGAGCTCGACGGCCTAGGCGACGACTGCGATCCGGACGACGACAACGACCTAGTACTGGACGGGCCCGACAACTGCGACTTCGTTGCGAACCCCGGCCAGCTGGACACAGACGGTGGTGGAGCCGGAGACGCCTGCGACGAAGACGACGACAATGACTTTGTCGACGACGTCAATGACAACTGCCCGTTGGACGTGAACACGGGCCAGGAGAACAACGACGGCGACGCCCTAGGTGACGTTTGCGATCCGGACGACGACAACGACACCCTTAGCGATATAGACGAGGTCCTCCTTTACGGGACGAACCCACTCAGCGCCAACACGGACAGCGACAACTGGAACGATGCTTCGGAGCTCTACCCGGGTTACGACCCGCTCAGTGCCTGCCTACCCGACCCGAGTCACGTGAACTGCGACCTGGACTCGGATGGATTCATCAACTCGGCCGATCTGGACGATGATGGAGACTTCCTCCTCGACACGCAGGAGGTAACCGCTGGAACCAATGCTCACAAGATCGACACCGACGAAGACGGATACGGCGACGGGATAGAGGTGCTGGGCCTCGGCTCAGACCCCCTCGACCCATGCAGCCCGGTGGCTTGCGGACCGTAAGCCAGACCCAATAGCAACAGAAAGGCCCCCGCTTCGGCGGGGGCCTTTCTCTTACGCGATCTCTGTCTCTAACCCGAGAGGGCGTCGGCCTTCTCGAGCAGCTTGCCGAGGCGATCGATGAGCTCGCCGTACTTGGCAAAGTCACCGTCAGCCAAGGCCGCTTTCGCCTGCCGGTAGAGATTGCCGGCCTTGGCCAAGATCCGCTGCAGTTCGGCGCTCGCATTTCCGTCGTTGCCGTTCGGAGTGGGCGAGGCGCCCGGCGAAGGCGTTGGCGATGGAGTTGGGTTGGGGCTGGGCTCTTCGCCGAACAACTGCGTAAGTGCTTCGTCGAAACTGTCGGCAAGCACGACCTTTTCCCCTAGAACGAGGGCGACCTTCTTGAGCTCTGGGTTACCGACGTTCTCGGCCTGCACGAAGAGAGGTTGGACGTAGAGCACGGACTCTCCGATGGGCAGGATTACGAGAGAGCCGAACTGGATCTTCGAGCCGCGCTGGCTGAGCAGGGTGAGGGTCTCGGAGACGGACACATCCTGGTTGATGTGGTTGTCGACCTGCTGGGGGCCGGGGATGTTGATAGTGCGGGGGAACTGCAGCGACACGAGGCTCCCGTAGTGACCGGGGTCGGAACGACCGATCAACGAGGACACC
>JAXDJP010000416.1:0-3162 GCA_034665645.1 Actinomycetota bacterium
GCCTGCAGGACGAGCTGCTGCGGATCTGGGAGAAGACCGGCAAGACGATCGTGTTCATCACCCACGGCATCGAGGAGGCCGTCTACCTGGGCCAGCGCGTGGCGGTCATGACGTCCCGGCCGGGTCGGATCAAAGAGATCGTCGACGTTCCGATCACGTCCCGGTCCCAGACGGAGGACCCGCGTTCGGACCCGGAGTTCGCCCGGTACCGGCGCCAGATCTGGCATCTGCTGCGCGAGGAGGTCCTTAGGACTCAACAGCAGGAGTTGACCCGCGACCGTCAGGAGACCCCCGTTGTCTAGCCTCACCGGCGCTCCCGCCGCCGCCGCCCCAGCACCCGCAACCCCGGCCCGCGCCACCCCCGCCGCCGGCGTACGCCCGGACGTCGTCGCGGGGCCCGCGGAGCCGCGATTGTCGCCCGGCCCGCAGGCCGCCGCCCGGACCAGGCCGTCGGCCACCGCCTGGTGGATGCGGGTCCTGCGGTTCGCCGCCGCGGTGGCCAAGCGCACCGTCGCGATCGCGGCCCTGGCGGCGATCTGGGAAGTCTTCCCCCGCCTCGGCGTCGTGGACGCCACCTTCCTCCCGCCGCTGTCGGAGGTCCTGGCCGCCTGGTGGCAACTGGCCGCCTCCGGCGCGTTGCTGGAGCACGTGCAGGCCAGCCTGGTGCGCTCGATGAGCGGCTTCGGGCTGGCCGTCGCTGCCTCGATCCCGTTGGGACTGGTGATCGGCTGGTACCAGCCGGTCGCGACCCTGCTCAACCCGTTGCTAGAGGTGTTCCGCAACACCGCCGCGCTGGCGCTGCTGCCGGTCTTCGTCCTCATTCTCGGCCTCGGGGAGACGTCGAAGATCACCATCATCTGCTACGCCTGCTCCTGGCCCATCCTGCTCAACACCATCAGCGGCGTGCGCACCGTCGATCCGCTGCTCGTCAAGTCGGCCCGCTCGCTGGGCCTCGGGCCGGCCCGGCTGTTTCAGAAGGTGGTGCTGCCGGCCGCGGTGCCGACGATCTTCACCGGTGTCCGACTGGCCGGCGCCTTCTCGATTCTCATCCTGATCGCCGCCGAGATGGTCGGGGCGAAGGCCGGCCTGGGCTACCTCATCAACTACGCGCAGTACAACTTCGCCGTCCCCGACATGTACGCCGGGATCATCACCATCTCCGCCATCGGCCTCGTGATCAACCAGGTGCTCCTGGCCATCGAGCGCCGATTCTCCACCTGGCGCACCTGACGCCGCCCCCACGCGCCGGCCGGCGCCGGCCCACGAGCGCACCTGAACCCGACGCTCGCCAGGACGTCCGCAGTCGTCGAACCACATCGGAGGACGCGATGACCCTCACCGATCACCCGCCCGCAGCGGCGCGGCCGCGCCGCTCCCGCGACACCCCCGAACCGGCCACCGCGCCGATCGACGGTGACACGTTCCGCCGGCTGCTGCGCCGGCAGGCCAGCACCGTCGCCGTGGTGACCGCCGCCGGCCGCCCGCCGGCCGGGTTCACCGCCACCTCGTTCACGTCCGTGTCGCTGCGCCCGCCGATCGTGTCGTTCTGCCTGAGTCGCGACTCGTCCAGCTGGCCAACCGTGGCGCGGGCCGAACACGTGGCGGTGCACCTGCTCGCCGCCGACCAGGAGGACGTCGCCCGCCAGTTCGCGACCAGTGGCATCGACCGGTTCGCCCGGCCAGCCGCCTGGCGGGCCGGGCCGCACGGGGTGCCGGTGCTCGACGGCGCCCTCGCCTGGCTGCTGTGCCGGGTGATCGACCGGGTGCCGGTCGGCGACCATGCGGTGGTGCTCGCCGAACCGCTGCATGGCCGGCACGGCGACGGCGCCCCGCTGCTCTACCACGACGGCCGCTACGCCTGCCTGCTGCCCTGACCGCTCACCACGCCGATCGCTCACCACGCCGACCGCCTAACGGGCCCGGGAGATTCGCCGATGACCGCACCACCCGCCGAAGGCGTCCTCGCGCTTGACCGTGCGGCGCAGGACCTGCTCTTCCGGGCCGCCCGAACGGCGAACACGTTCACCGCCGAACCGGTGACCGGCGAGCAGATCCGCGCCATCCACGACCTGGTCAAGTACGGGCCCACCGCCTTCAACGCCCAACCGCTGCGCGTCGTGCTGCTCCGCTCCGCCGGCGCGCGCCAGCGGCTGCTGCCACACCTGAGCCCCGCCAACCGGAACAAGACGGCGGCGGCGCCGTTGGCGGTGATCCTTGCCGCGGACACCGCGTTCCACGAGCACCTGCCGCGGGTCTTCCCGCACCGCCCCGAGGCCAGGCAGTGGTTCGACGGTCCCGGCAACGCCGAGACCCGCGAGGCGCAGGCGCGGTTCAACGCCGCCCTGCAGATCGGCTACTTCATCGTCGGGGTCCGCGCCGCCGGTCTCGCCGCGGGCCCGATGGCCGGCTTCGACCCGGCCGGCGTCGACGCCGAGTTCTTCCCCGACGGGCGGCTGCTGTCCCTGCTGGTCGTCAACCTCGGCCAGCCGGGCCCCGAGGCCTGGCACGACCGCCTGCCCCGGCTCACCACCGCCGACGTCCTGCACACCCTCTGACGAGCCGTCCCCAACCCCCCGATGAAAAGGACCGCGCGATGACCCTCGCCCACACCCGCCTCGACGTCCGCAGGATCGGCGGCCGGATCGGCGCCGAGATCACCGGCCTCGACCTCGCCGCGCCGCCCGACGACGCCACCGTGGCGGAACTCAACGTGGCGCTGCTGGCGCACAAGGCTCTCTTCTTCCGCGGCCAGCACCTCGACGACGCGGCCCAGATCCGGTTCGCGTCCGCCTTCGGCCCGCTGACCACCGCGCATCCGACCGTGCCCGCCCTGGCCGGCAACGACAACGTCCTGCCGGTGCAGGGCGGCCAGGGCGCCCGGGCGAACGCCTGGCACACCGACGTCACGTTCGTCCTCTCCCCGCCGAAGGCAAGCACGCTGCGCAGCCTCGTCGTTCCGGCGTACGGCGGGGACACCCTGATCGCGAACACCGCCACCGCCTACGCCGACCTGCCCGAACAGCTGCGGCTGCTCGCCGACGGGCTCTGGGCCGTGCACACCAACGACCACGACTACGCGCCGCACCCGCAGTTCCGCACCGAGGAGGCCGAGCAGCGGCACCGGGTCTTCACCGCCCGCCGGTACGCCACCGCCCACCCGGT
>JAXDJP010000417.1:0-4607 GCA_034665645.1 Actinomycetota bacterium
TCGCCTCGTCCAGCAGGTCGACGACAGCGTCGATCGCGAGGGCGCAGACCCGGGCGACCACGTCGAGTTGCACGTCGAGGCCACTGCACGCGACCACGGCGAGGACGTCGGCGCAGGACGGTGACACGCGATTCAGGCGTGCGGTGAGGGTCTCCCGGACGCCGTCCGGGGTTGGCAGTGACCCGTTGCTGTCCGCCGCGTCCCATCCGCCGCGGGCGAGGACGAGACGGGTCAGTTCGCGGACGAAGAACGGGTTCCCGCCGCAGCGTCGCCACACCGCTTCGGCCCGCTCGTCCGACGGGCGGGTGCCGGCCACGACGGTCATGAGGGAGCGGATGTCGGCGGGCCCGAGCGGGGCGAGCGGCAGCACCTGGCCGGGCATCCGGTGCAACGTCTCGCCGGCCTCGGTGTCCCGGTATGAGCCGAGGACCAGCACCGGGGACGCGGACAGCTGGGTGGCGACGAACTCCAGCAGCCGCAGCGTCGGGTTGTCGGCCCACTGCAGGTCGTCGAGCACGAGCACCAGCGGCGCGTCATCGGCCAGCTGCCGCAGCGCGGTGGCGACCGCGTCGAACAGCCGGAACTGGGCGTCCGCCGCGTCCTGCGCCGATCCGGCCTCGCCCGGCCGCGGGCCGCCCGGCCGCGGCCCGGCCAGCAGCCGGCCCGCCTCGCCGAGCGCGGCGGGTTCCAGCCTGGTCCCGATGCCGCGTAACACCTGGGTCCACAGCCAGTACGGCGGCGCACCCGCCCCGTTCCAGCCGACCCCCCGCAATACCCGGGCGCCGCGGCCCGCCGCGTCCCGTGACACCTCGGCCAGCAGGGCCGACTTGCCGATGCCCGGCTCACCGGTGACGAGCAGGAACGCGCCGGTGCCGGCCAGCGCGTCGGCCAGCGCGGCCCCGGCGACGCCGAGGGCCGCGTCGCGTCCGACCAGGCGGCCGTGCGGGTTCATGACCGCCATTCTCTCGCCCCTGCCTGGCTCGACGTTCGGCTACGGCCGCAGTTCCAGCACCAGGTTCAGCGGCGCGTCGACCGGGATCCGTCGGACCCGGGTGAAGCCGGCTTCGGCCGCGACCTCGCGTAGGCGTGGCTCCCCGGCCAGGGTGCCCAGCGGCTCGGGTCCACCCGGGACCTGCTGGGACAGCGCGTTCGGGGTGCACACCAAGGTCGACACCGCGTAGAACATGCGTCCGCTCGGATTGAGGTTGTCCTCGACCCGGTCCGCGGCGAGCGGCTCGACGAGCAGCACCGCGCCGTCCGGCGCCAACGCGGACCGGGCGTGGGCCAGTGCCCCGATCGGGTCACCGAGGTCGTGCAGCGAGTCGAAGAAGGTGATCAAGGCATAGCCGGCCCCCGGCAGGTCGGTGGCGGCGGCCACCTCGAACCGGACCCGGTCGCCGAGTCCAGCCCGATCCGCGGCTTCGCGGGCGTGGGTCACCGACACTTCGTGGTAGTCGATGCCCAGCACCTTGGCGGCCGGGAAGTGCGCCGCGACGGCGAGCGTGGGCGCCGCGTATCCGCAGCCGACGTCGGCCACCGTGCCGCCACCGGCGAGACCGGTGCCGAGCTGGTCGAGAACCGCGCCGATCAGCTCGGCCGGCAGGACCGTGCGGGTGAGCAGGTCCGACCCGTGCAGGTACTCCTCGGTGCGGCGGTCCCAGCCGTATCCGCCGCTGCCGAGGAACGCCTCGGTGAAGTCGGCGAAGCCGGCGCCGATCGAGCAGAGCATGCTCGTGCAGGCGTCGATCATCGCGCCGCCCGGCGCGTGGAGCATCGCTGCGGCCACCGTTTCGGGCAGCGTGAACGCCTCCGTGGCCGGTTCGTAGGTCAGGTAGCCGCCGGCAGCCTGGGCCCGCAGCCACTCGCGCACCAGCGGCGCCGACAGGCCGGTCCGCTTGGCCACCTCGGCCGAGGTCAACGGCCCCTCGCCGGCCATTGCGGACCACAGCCCGGCACGGATGCCCAGCGCGTTGAGCAGGACACCGAGCGAGCCGCCCAACTCACCGAGGATCTGCCCCATCACATTGTCGACAGTCGGTTGCGTCGTGATGGCGGACATTGTCTCGTTCATCGCCTATGCCTCCAGGTCGGTCTGGCCGGTTCGCCCCGGCCGCTGACCGATGAGCGCGAGATCGCGTCCCGCGACCCGCGAGCCGCGGTCGCGCGCCTGCCTGATGACACCATCGAAGGAGCGGACATGATCGACACCGATCTGGCCACCAGGACCGCGACCGAACTCATCCGCGCTCTGTGCCGCCGGGAGGTCAGCAGCCGGGAGCTGCTGCAGACCTACCGCACGCGGATCGACGAGCTCAACCCGGTGATCAACGCAGTCGTCACGTGGGACGACCGGGCCGCCGAAACCGCCGCCGCCGCAGACGACGCGACGGCCCGCGGGGAACTGTGGGGCCCCCTGCACGGGTTGCCGATCACCATCAAGGACGCCCTGGAGACAGCCGGCCTGCGGACCACCGCTGGCGCCCCCGAGTGGGCGCGCCACGTGCCAGCCCGGGACGCCGACGCCGTGGCCCGACTGCGTTCGGCCGGGGCGATCGTGATCGGAAAGACCAACCTGCCGGCCTACGCGGCGGACTCACAGACGTTCAACCCGCTGTTCGGCACCACCAACAACCCGTGGAACACCGACCGGGCGGTCGGCGGGTCATCCGGCGGCTCCGCCGCCGCCGTGGCGGCCGGGCTGACCGGATTGGACCTGGGCAGCGACCTCGGCGGGTCGATCCGCAACCCGGCCGGGTACTGCGGCGTGTTCGGACTCCGCCCTTCGCACGGCATCATCCCGACCCGTGGGCACCTTCCCGGGCCGCCCGGCACGCTCGCCGAACTGGACCTGGCCACCGTCGGGCCGTTGGCCCGCGGCGCCGCCGACCTCGGCCTGGCACTCGACGTCCTGGCCGGGCCGGACGCGGCGCAGTCAGTCGCCTGGCGACTCGACCTGCCCGGTCCGCGCGCCGACACGCTGGCCGGATACCGGGTCGCCGCCTGGCTCGACGACGACTACTGCTCCGTCGACGCGGACGTACTCCGGGTCCTCGGCGCGGCCGTGGACGCGGTGGCCGCCACCGGCGCAAAGATCGACACAACCGCCCGGCCCTGCCCGTTGCGGGCGGCCGAGCGCCTCGCCCAGCAGCTCATCCAGGCCGTGTTCGCCGGCGCGTACCCGGCGCCGGAGTACGAGCGACTGCAAAATCTCGCCGCCACGGCCAGCCCCGCCGACGACTCCGCACCGGTCCGACACGCCCGCAACGTCACCGCGCGGGTGCGCGACCTGGCCGCCGCCCGCGAAGCGAAGGCCCAACTGTCCGCGCGGTGCGCGGAGTTCTTCGCCGAGCACGACGTGCTGCTGTGCCCGATCACACCGACCACCGCCATCCCGCACGACCACCAGAGCGACGTCGACGCCCGCCGCATCATCGTCAACGGCCAGCCGCGCCCGTACGGCGACCAGATTCCCTGGGCTTCACTGGCCGGACTGTGCGGACTGCCGGCGGTCGTGCTGCCGGCCGGCCTCGCCCGCGGGCTCCCGGTCGGCCTCCAGATCATCGGGCCCCGCCTCGAGGACCGAACAGTGATCGACGTCGCGGCCCGGATCGCGAAGCTGACCGGCGGCTACCTCACCCCACCCAGCTGTTGACACAGGTGAGGACCGCCACAGCGCTCGGCGCGTCACTTGAGGATGTTCGCCACGCCCTGGGCGCTTCCCCGACTTACTTTGTCGACAGCTGTCGGGGCCGGCGGCGCACGATCGTCCGGCGATCTGGTGCGATGCGAAGCTCCTCGCAGCCCGCCCCGGTCGATGCGGCGTGGGTGTAGACCGCGTCGATGACCCGGCGAGCCCAGCGCATCCGCACCATGGCAGCATCCGGGTAGTCACCGTACGCGCCGGCCAACTCAGCCGCGCAGCCGCGGACACCGCCATACATCCGTACCGCCCACCCGATGGCGTCGGCCGCCTGCTGACGGGTAGGCCGGGAGCACTCCGACAGGCCGCTGGCGAACAGCGCCTCCGCTCGAGCGGTGGCGAGCAACTCCATGGCACCGACGCTGGCGCACTCCCCAGCCCAACCCGAGGCCGGTTCATCCCCCAGCGGGCTTCCGTCGTCCGTCGCCGCCGTCCCGGACGGATCGACAACTGTCATGCCAAGACCCCCTCAGCTTCATACCTGCTACGTGCGGGCGAGCAGCCAGGGTCCGGGGCAGTAACCAGCAATAACCCAATAAACATGCTGATATCCACCATAGCTGCAGATTCTGTTCCGGGTATAGCGCAAGGGCATGTCCGTGCTGGGCGTGTCGAGTACAGCGGCGGGCGGATCGCTTCAGCACGTGACCGGCGGTCGCGGCGGGTTGGGACGCCCGCCCCGACCGCCTCACGTTGGGAGACGAAGGCCCCCGGCGTCCTCACCGCCGTCCCGACCTGATCCCGGCGAACGCGGCGGCCAACGCGGCGCTCTACCGGGTGACGTTGCCGCGTCTGCGCTGGGATATTCGCACGCACGAATATCTGGCACGGCGCGGCGGCGGAAAGACCAGACGTGAGGCCCTCGCTGCCTCGAGCGTTACGTCGCCAGAGACAGTCTATGACTTAC
>JAXDJP010000418.1:0-2628 GCA_034665645.1 Actinomycetota bacterium
AGCTGGACGGTGGAGGACACCCTGTTCATCGTCGTGCTGCAGCTTCGGGTCTTTGGCGAAACCGCGGGTACGGAGTTCGGCAACGCCGCGCTCCTCAAGCAGTTGCAGCATCGTGATGGCAAGAAACAAGGCTTGAACTACTTCAACGACCTTCTCTTCAAGAACGATCCGAAGTCGCCCACGACAATCAACCCCGCCGACGGTGACTTCCACTCCCAGAAACTCGGCAAGGTGAATCCTCGATCGATCGCCATCCCCGACGACGCCAAGAAGGTCGCGGAAAAAGTTGCTGCACTAGACGCCGCCCGGTGGGCGGTGCTTCGTTCGCTCGGGTTTCGCAAGCAGATGTCGAACGCCCTCCTCGTGTCCGCGGAGAAGTCGGCAACGGGACACCCGCTCCTCTCCGGTGGCCCACAGGTCGGCCACGCCATCCCGTCTTTCTTCTTAGACGTTGACGTCCACGCTCCGGGTGTGGACTTCCGGGGGCCGGCTGTTCCCGGGACGAACGCGTTGATCCCCTTGGGTCGAGGCACCGACTACGCATGGACGCTTACGACGGGCTACTCGGACGCCGTCGATACCCGTGCCGAGCTCTTGTGCGACCCGAAGGGCAAGAAGCCGACGGTCGACTCCGAGGGGTACATGTTCAAGGGCAAGTGCCGGACGATGACGAAGCGAGACGAAACCTTCGACATCAATCCCCAGCCGACCGATCCCGGCCCGCCGAGAGATTCGGAAACTCACACGTTCTATCGCACCGTCCACGGACCCGTGTTCGAGCGCGCCAAGGTCAACGGCAAGCCCGTCGCTTTCGTTAAGCATCGTTTCTTCTGGAAGAAGGAGATCGATTCTCTGCCGTCGTTCTACGACTGGAACACCGGCGTCGACTCGATCGCGGACTTCAAGAAAGCAGCAAGCAAGTTCACGATGTCGTTCAACTCGTTCTACGTCGACTCGGAGCACATCGGTTACTTCCACGTGGGTCAGTACCCCCAGCGTCCAAAGGGCATGTCATCGAAGCTGCCGACGTGGGGCACCGGTCAGTGGGAGTGGAAGGGGAGACGGCCTTACAGGCTGCAACCTCACATCGTCGATCCGGGGCAAGGCTGGGCATCGAACTGGAACAACAAGCCGGCCCGCCACTGGAACAACGAGGACGGCTTCAAGTGGGGTCGTATCCAGCGCATGCAGCTCTTGTCGGACCAGATGCACAACCTGCTGGACCATGGGAAGGCGACGCTTTCAGACATCGCAGACGTGCTGCGAACGGTTGCGACGCAGGATGCGCGCGGTGTGTATCTCGCGCCCTCGATGCTCAGGATGGCTAAAATGAAGGGGGCCGGGCTCGATTACAACGACGCTCTGAAGACGGTTCGCGCCTGGCACAACTCGGGGGCCCATCGCCTCAACCAAGATGGGGACGAAACGATGGACGAAGGGAAGGCCCTCGCCATCTTCGACGCTTGGTACAGAGAGCTCACCCTGCGGGTGTTCTTCGACGAACTCGGGCAAGACGGTTTCGACATCATGGATTCTTTGGATGCTCCGATCGTCAACTTCCACCCCAAGTCGGGAGGGGGCTTCTGGTTCGACTTCTCGTCCTACCTACGCAACCTCTTCGACGCCCGCACCAGGAACGCTCGCTTCTCGCGTAACTACTGCGACGACAAGCGCACCGGCCGCAAGAAGGAATCGTGTGCGAAACAGGTTCGCGACTCGCTGAAAGAGGCGCTCGCCGGTTTGAAGGCTTCGCAGGGGGATGACATGGACTCGTGGACGGTCCCCGCAGAGAACATCGAGTTTTCGAAGCAAGGGTACGGAAGCGCAACGATCCCCTGGCAGAACCGCGGTAGCGAGAACCACCTCGTGGAGGTCCTCTCCGACGCTCCGTAGGGGTGCCCAGTTGCATAGTTAGAGAACCGGAACCGGGCGTGGCGGCCGATATGATTCGGCTTTAAGCGCCCGGTTCGCGCGTCCGGGCCCCGATCGCTCCAGGAGGACGATGGTGTCCGTCGATCCACGCAAACTGCCCGAGATGCCCGAGCTGATGATCGCGGGCCCCGGCGAGCTCCACGAGGAAGACCTCGACGTCGTGGGCCGCCAGGTGATCGCGCACTACGGGGACCTGTGGACGTCGATCCACAACGAAACCCTGTCCGAGCTCGGAAAGCTCCTCGGCAGCGCCGACACGCCATACGTCATCCCCGGCACCGGCACGACGTGTCTGGACGCCGCGTTCTTCAATCTCTTCGAGGCCGGCCAGCGAGTCGTCGTAGCCAATACCGGATTCTTCGGCATCCGCTCGCGCGAACTCGCGGAGGCACACCGGCTGGAGGTAACCGAAGTTCCGGTGGAAGTGGGGGCTGCCATCGATCCCGCTCGGATCGCCGACGTCGTCGACGGCGCTCACGGAGTCGTAACGGTTCACGTCGAAACCGCGACCGGAGTACGTCATCCGATCGAGGAGATCGCACAGGTTGCGAACGACGCCGGTGCGGTTTACATGGTCGACGGCATCGCCTCCGTCGGTGGCGAGTTGATCGACGTCGACCGCATGGGCATCGGCGCACTGGTGACCGGAACGCAGAAAGGACTCGAGGCGCCTCCGGGGTTGGGACTGTTGGCTCT
>JAXDJP010000419.1:0-2647 GCA_034665645.1 Actinomycetota bacterium
GCGTGCGCATCGACCCCGAGGGCAAGCGCTACCGCTACTACCTCGTCTGGATCACGAAGCTGCCGGAGGGCGCGCGCGCCGTGGAGATCGGCGAGATCCGCCTCTTCCGCATGGGCTCCTGACGCTCAGCCCGGCGTCGGGGCCGCCCGGCTAGAACCGGTGGGCGCGCTCGCGCTCGAAGCGCTCCACGGCGATCCGCACGAGGCGGTCCACGAGCTCGGGGTACGGCAGCCCGCTGGACTCCCAGAGCTTCGCGTAGACGCTCGTCGGCGTGAACCCCGGCATCGTGTTCAGCTCGTTGAGGAGCACCGTGTCGCCGTCGACGAAGAAGTCGGCGCGCGCCAGCCCGCTGCAGCCGGCCAGGCGGAACGCCGTCACGGCCAGCTCGCGCACCCGCTCGCGGGCGGCGCCGGAGATCCGCGGGGGCACCACGAGCTCCATCCCGCCATCGGTGTACTTCGCCTCGTAGTCGTACCAGCCGTCGCCCTTGAGCAGGACGATCTCGCCCGGCTGGCTCGCCTCCGGAGCGGACGTGTGGCCGAGCACCGAGCACTCGACCTCGACGCCGCCGGCGCTCGCCTCCACGATCACCCGCGGGTCGTGGCCGAACGCGGTGTCCAGCGCGTCCGCGAGGTCGTCGGCCTCGCCGACGCGGACGATCCCGACGGACGAGCCGAGCCGGGCCGGCTTCACCCAGCACGGCAGCCCGAGCTCGCCGACGCGCTGCACGACGCCGTCGCGCACGCCCTCGTCGACCGCGACGTAGCCGACCTGCGGGAGGCCGGCGCGCGCCATCAGCTCCTTGAAGACGACCTTGTCCATGCACACCGCGCTCGAGAGCACGCCCGCGCCGACGTACGCGACGTCCAGCAGCTCGAGCAGGCCCTGCACGGTGCCGTCCTCGCCGAACGGCCCGTGCAGCGCGGGGAAGACGGCGTCGACGCCGAGCAGGCCGCGGCCCGGCTGGAGGGAGAGCTCCTCGCCGTCGTGCCACCACGTGCCGTCCCGCGCGAGCTCGACCCACGCGACCTCGTGGCCGGCCTCCTCGAGCCCGTCGCGCACCGACGCGGCCGAGTTCAGCGACACCTCGTGCTCGGACGAGCGCCCGCCGGCGAGGACCGCGACCCTCATCCGGTCCCGGGCGTCGTCGTGGCCGGCGGGTTGGGCACGGCGCCGCCGTTGGCGTCCGGGGTGGTCGGCGTCGGCGTGGCCGTCGGGTCGAATGTGCCCACGATGATCGTCACGGTCGAGCCCTTCTTCGCGCGACCGGCCGCCGGGTCCTGCTCGACGACGACCCCGTCGCCCTCCTGCGAGTCCACGGTGCGCTCCTGGGTCACGATCTCGAAGCCCTCGCGCGACAGCCGCTTCACCGCGTCGGCCTGCGTCTCGCCGGTGACGTCGGGCACCGCGACGTCCTGCGGCTCCTTGGCGACGTTCAGCGTCACGGTCGCGCCCTTGTCGACCGCCTGCCCCCCGTCCGGGTTCTGCGCGAGGACGGTGCCGGGGTCCTCCTTGTCGGTGACCTGGTCCTTGCGGGCGACCTGGAAGCCCTTGGCCTGCAGCGCCGCGCTGGCCTCCTCGAAGGTCTGCCCGGTCACCGTGGGGATCTCGACCTGCTCCTTGCCGGTGGAGATCAGCAGCGTCACGGTCGAGCCCTTGCGGCGCTCCTCGCCCTCCGGCGGGCTCGTGCGGATCGCCCGGCCCGTCGCGACGGTGTCGTTGCTCTCGCGCCGCTCCTGGATCTGGAAGCCCGCGTCGCGCAGGCGCGATCGCGCCCGGCTGCGACTGAGCCCCTCGACCGCCGGGATCGCCGCGGTGCCCGGCCCGTTGGAGACGGTCAGCGTCACGGTCGAGCCCTTGTCGGCCCGTTGGCCGGGCGGCGGGTCGGAGGCGATCACCTCGCCCTCGGGTCGGTCGGGCGAGGTCTTCGTCACCGAGTCGGCCACGAAGCCGTCCTGGCGCAGCCGCGCCTCCGCCGACGCCTGGTCGGCTCCGACCACGTTCGGCACGGCGACCTGCCCGGGCCCGCGGTTCAGGACGTAGGCCCCGGCCAGGACGGCGCCGGTGAGCAGCAGGAGCGCGAGGAGCCAGAGCCACCAGCGCGAGCCGCGGGCCTCCTCCTCGTAGACCGCCTCGGCGGGCGCGTAGCCGTCGTAGACGGGCGCGGTCTCGACGACCGTCGGCGGGCCGGCCGCGACGGCTCCGGGCACCCCCGTCCGCACGTGCTCGAGCGCCGCGATGAACGCGTCGGCGTCGGGGAAGCGCCGCGTCGGCTCCTTGTCCAGCGCGCGCAGCACGACGCCCTCGAGCTCGTGCGACACGGCGGGGTTGAACCGGCTCGGCGGCAGGGGCAGCTCGTTGACGTGCTTGAGGGCGATCGTCACGGCGCTCTCGCCCTCGAAGGGCACGCGGCCGGTCAGCAGCTCGTAGAGCACGACGCCGATCGAGTAGAGGTCCGACGGCGCGCCGACGGGATGCCCCTGCGCCTGCTCGGGCGAGAGGTACTGCGCCGTGCCCATGATCGAGCCGGTCTGCGTCATGTCCGACGCCCCGGCCCGCGCGATGCCGAAGTCGGTGACCTTCGCGCGGTCCTCGTCGTCGACGATGACGTTGTGGGGCTTGAAGTCGCGGTGGATCACGCCGCGGC
>JAXDJP010000420.1:0-2872 GCA_034665645.1 Actinomycetota bacterium
CGGCCCACGTCGCCTCGGTGATGGCGCGGGCGATGTTGGGCGCCTCGTTGAAGCACGGCAGCACGACGGTCAGGCCGGGGAGGCGCGAGGCGACAGGGATCTCCTGGGGCCGGCTGGGCGCCACAGCGGTCGGGGCGGTCATGGTTCTGTACCTCCAGAGCAGTCGTTGGTCACGGAGGCCGAGGATCCAGCCGTGGCGCTTCGCACCGGGTTGGCCGCGCATTGGCCTTGTGTTAGCCACGACGCGCGGCCCGGCCCTCCTAACGCGATCGCAACGAGCCGCACAACCCGTGCCCCCCGGCCGGCGGTCAGGATCGCCGCCATGCGACACGACGAGCTGCAGGCCATGCTGTCCCGCGACGAGGAGCACTGGTGGTACCGCGGGCGGCGCCGGGTCCTGCGCGCCGAGCTCGATCGCCTCCCGCTGCAGCCCGGAGCGCGGCTGCTCGACGCGGGTTGCGGATCGGGCCGCACCCTCGACGAGCTCGTGCGCTACGGCCGCGTGTCCGGCGTCGACCTCAGCCCCGACGCCGTCGACGCGGCGCGCCGGCGCGGGCACGACGACGTGCGGGTCGCGCGCGTGGAGCAGCTGCCGTTCGCGGACGCGACCTTCGACGTCGTGACGTGCCTCGACGTCGTCGAGCACACGCCCGACGACCGCGCCACGCTGGCGGAGCTGCGGCGCGTGACGCGTCCGGGCGGCCTGCTGCTCGTCACCGTCCCCGCCTACCAGGCGCTCTGGTCCTGGCACGACGTGGTGAACCGGCACTTCCGCCGCTACGACAGCTCGTCGCTCCGGGCAGCGGCCTGTGCGGCCGGCTGGGCCGTCGTGACGGACACCCACTTCAACAGCCTGCTGCTCGCCCCGGCCGCGGCCGTGCGCCTGACCCAGCGCCACCGGCGCACGCACGCGCACTCGGACCTCGACCTCACGCCATCCGTGCTCAACGGCGCCCTCGAACTGCCCCTGCGGCTCGAGTCACGGCTGGTGGCCGCCGGCACCCGCCTGCCGGCGGGGCTCTCGCTGCTCGCCGTCCTTCGCCGGCCCGGCGTGCGCGAGGCGGTGGCGGCGTGAGCCTCGTCGCGCTCGAGCGCCACGCGCTCGGCCCTCGGTTGCACGTCGCCGGGCGCCGTGTCCACGAGTGCCACGTCGGTCTGGTCCTGGCCGGCATGGCGATGCTGTGCGTCCTCGTGGGCGCCGCCGAGCTGCTCGCGGTGAGCCTCACGGCCGTCTCGGCGTGGCTGCTCGCCAAGGACTGGCGTGACCTCCACGCCGCCACGCGCGACACCGCGGCGTGGTCCCTCGGGCTGCACCGCCGCCCCGACGGGCCGCCCGCGCCCCGTGCCCGCGACCGCGTGCCCGGCCTCGCGGCCGTGGCCACCGCCACGGTCGGCGCGGTCAACGTCGGCTCGGTCATGACGGCCGACCTCCCCGCGCGCGCCCGTGCGGTCCTCGCCCTCGCGCCCGCGGGCGAGGTCCGTCTCGCGCACGCCCTGGCGCTCCCGGCCGGGCTCGCGTTGCTCGGCGTCGCGTGGCCGCTCGCCCGGCGCCGGCGTCGCGCGCTCCACCTCGCGGTCGTGCTGCTCGCCGCGCTCGGCGTGGTGAACGTCGTCAAGTCGCTCGACTGGGGCGTCGCGGTCACGAGCTGGGCGCTGGCCGCGCTTCTGTGGCGCAGCCGCGCCGCGTTCTGGGTCCAGCACGACCGCGCGCGCGCCGCCCAGGCCGTCTCCCGCGGCGCGGCGGTCCTCGGCGCGGTCGTCCTGGCCGGCATGGGCGCCGTCGCGGTCGCAGCGTCCCATGCGGTCGCGCCATTGGCGCTCTCCCACGTCCCCGGCGCGGCCCTGGCGCTGCTCACGCTGAGCGGCGGCCCGGAGTTCCGCCCCCCGTTCGGCTGGCTGCCGGACGCGCTCGGCATCCTGGGCGCGGGAGGGGTCGCCACCGCGGCGGCGCACCTCCTCGGGCCGCTGCGCCCGCGCGCCCTGAACGACGCGCTCGAGCGCGTGCGGGCGGCCGCGCTCGTGCGCGGGCACGGCAACGACACGCTGAGCGCCTTCAAGCTGCGCCACGATCTCGAGCGCTGCTTCACCGGCGACGGCCGCGCCATGGCCGGCTACCGGATCGAGGCAGGCGCCGTGCTCATCGCCGGCGATCCCGTCGGGCCGCCGGACGCGGTCCCGGGCCTCCTCGACGACATCGTCGCGCTCGCCCGCCGCCACGGCCTGGCGCTGGGCGCCGTCGGCGCCAGCCGCGAGTTCGCCGACGCCGCGCGCCGGGTCGGCATGCGGCGCATGTACCTCGGCGACGAGGCCATCCTCCCCGGCGGTCCGATGGACCTCGCGGGCGGCGCGATGAAGAGCCTCCGCAAGGCCGTGAACCGCGTCGAGCGCCACGGGTTCACCGCGGAGCTGCACACCGTCGGCGAGCTCGGCCCCGCGACCGTCGCCGAGCTCGACGCCCTGAGCGCGCGGTGGCGCGACGGGGCCGAGGAGCGCGGCTTCTCGATGGCCCACGACACGCTCGTCGACGACCTCCTGCGCGACGCCTCCGTCGTCATGGCGCGCGACGCCGACGGCCGCGTGCGCGCCTTCCTGCACTTCGTGCCCGTCTACGGGCGCAGGGCCGTCTCGCTCGCGTTCATGCGCCGGGACCGCGACACGCCCAACGGCGTGAGCGACTTCCTCGTCGTCGAGGCGGCGCGGCTGCTCGGCGAGCGCGGCGTCGAGGAGCTGTCGCTGAACTTCGCCGCCTTCGGCCGCTGGCTGCGCGCGCCCGCGAACGCCCTCGAGCGCACCGCCGCGCGGATCCTGCGCGTGGGCGACCGCTGGTTCCAGCTCGAGCGGCTCATGCGCTTCAACGCGAAGTTCCGTCCGC
>JAXDJP010000421.1:0-2635 GCA_034665645.1 Actinomycetota bacterium
CAGCCGCGGCGAGATGAACGCGAAGAGCAGCACCACGCATCCCATGGGATGCTCCGTACCCTACGCCGCCGTGCTCCGGCGTCTCGGCGTCAACCTCCTCTACCTCGTGCCGCGCCAGGTCGGCGGCACCGAGATCTACGCGCGGCGCCTCGTCGCGGCGCTCGCGCAAGAGCTGTCCGAGACCGAGCTCCTCGTGTTCTGCGGGGCCGAGGCGGCGGCGGTGCTCCCCGATCCCGAGTGGCCGGGCAACGTGCGAGTCGTCCGTGCGCCGGTGCGCGCGGCGAGCAAGCCGCTGCGGCTGGCCACGGAGCTCGCGTGGCTGCCCGCCGCGGCCGACCACCACGGCGTGGAGCTGCTGCACTCGCTCGGGACGACGACGCCGCTGCACGGCCGCGCGGTGCGCGTCGTCACCGTGCACGACCTCATCTACCAGCACTTCCCGGGTGCGTTCCCGCCGGCGGCGCGGCTCGGTCTCAAGCTCGTCGTCCCCGCGGGCGCTCGCCGTGCGCGGCGGGTCCAGGTGTCCTCGTCCGCCACCAAGGCGGACGTCGTCGAGCACTTCGGTCTCGCGCCGGAGAAGATCGACGTCGTTCCGCTCGGCCTCGGCATGCGCGACGTGCTCGACCCGACCCCGGCCCAGGAGCTGCGGGCGCGGCTCGAGCTCGCCGGTCGGCCCGTCCTGCTCACCGTCAACGCCGCGCTGCCGCACAAGAACCTCGACCGGCTGCTGCGCGCGGTCGCGCTCCTGCCGGAGCCCGTGCTCGCGCTCGTCGGCCACGCGGGTCGCGACTCCGACCGCCTGCGAGCGCTCGCGGACGAACTCGGGATCGCGGAGCGCGTGCGGATCACGGGCTGGCTCAGCGACGAGGACCTCGAGGGCCTCTACCGGCTCGCGGCGGGGTTCGTCTACCCGTCGCTGCACGAGGGTTTCGGCATGCCCGTGCTGGAGGCGATGCGGCGCGGGACGCCGGTCGCCTGCGCCGACGCGACGTCGCTGCCGGAGGTGGTCGGCGACGCGGCGCTGCTGTTCGACCCGCACTCGGTCGAGGCGATCGCCACGGCGGCGCGCACGCTGCTCGGAGACGCAGAGCGCGCCGCGGAGCTGGTGGAGCGGGGCCGCGCGCGGGCGGCAGAGTTCGGATGGGAACGCACGGCGCGTGCAGCCGTCGAGTCGTACTGTCGTGCGCTCGCTGCCTGAACCGACCGGCCTATGCTCTCGGCGTGGCCGAACCCTCGACACCGGACTGGCGTCGGCGCGCGGCGCGGGCGATGCAGGTGATGCCCGCCCCGGTCCGGCGTTCCTACTGGTCGGCGCGGCGGTCGCTCGCGCGCCGCCGCCGCCGTGCCCTCGAGGCGCGCAGCGACTTCAGCCAATCGATGCCGGCACTGCACGACCTCGACCGGGCGATCGAGGCCCGCTTGGAGCACCGCTCACCGGGCTTTTTCGTCGAGGCCGGAGCGTTCGACGGCTACACGCAGTCCAATACCTACTACCTCGAACGGGCGCTCGGCTGGCGCGGCCTGCTCGTCGAGCCGGTGCCAATCCTCGCGCGCGCCGCACGGCGTGAGCGGCCTGCGTCAACGGTCGTGAACTGCGGCCTCGTGCCGAGCGACTACCCAGCCCAGGAGATCCAACTGCGGTACGGGGGCACTATGACCGTCGTCGCGAGTGCTCCAGGCGCCGGCGAGTGGGCGCAGGCCGCGCAGGCCAACATGGCCCTCGACGAGCCCGAGCACGAGTTTGCCGTCCCGGCGCGAACGCTGTCGTCGCTACTCGACGAGATCCGCGCACCTGAGGTCGACCTGCTCTCTCTCGACGTTGAAGGCTATGAGGCCGAGGTGCTCGGGGGCCTCGATCTGGAGCGGCACGTTCCCCGGATGATCATCGTCGAGGTCGACATGCGTGCGGAGGCGGAGCGAGTCCAAGCCGTGCTCGGCGACCGTTACCTGCCGCCGGAGCGTCTCTCACCCGTCGATCTGCTCTTCACCCGCCGCGACCTCTAGGGCGCCGACGCCCTGAGCGCTGGGCCTGCGGAGGGCGCCGAGCATACAGCGCAGCCGCCCGCCGGTGAGGGCGAGGATGACCAGCGCCCCGGCTCCCGCGACGATCCGCGGATCGGCCCCCGCGGCGGCGAGTTCGGACCCCGCGACGACCAGCGCGAGCAGGCCCGTCAATCCGAGCGCGGTATGGCGGGCGCCGGAGTCGCGGCGCCAGAGCGGCAGCGAGGCCGCCGCGGCGACCGCCAACTCGGTCGCCCAGGTGATGCGTGCCGCCGCGTCGATGCCGAACGGCAGCGTGAACGCGGCGTTGGCCACGACGTTGAAGAGCAGCGCGAGCGCGTTGAAGTGCAGGTAGCGGCGGCCACGGCCGAGTGCGAGGTAGGTGGTGCCGAGCGGGATCGCCACCAGCAGCACGACGCCCGTCGGCGCGAGCAGCGTCAGCGAGTGGGATGCCCCGGCCAGTTCCGGGCCGCCGACCACCCGCGTCAGCGGCTCCGCCAGCGCGATCAGCAGGAGAGAGCCGAGCGCGCCGGTCGCCCCCAAGCCGACGAGCAGGTCGTGAGTCAGCTTGTCACCGAAGGGGTCTACCGCCCGTGCGCGCGCAGCCATGAGCGGCAGCACCGCTGCGCCGACG
>JAXDJP010000422.1:0-3193 GCA_034665645.1 Actinomycetota bacterium
GCACCGCGGCCAGCGCGAGCAGTCCGGCGCGCCGGCGGCCCAGCGTGCGGATCCAGCGGAACCCGCTCGTGAGCGCGAGCACGACGATCAGGAAGACCAGCGACCACGCGATGCGGTGCGCGAGGATCTCGACCGGCGCGGCGGGTTCGAGCAGCGGCCAGTAGAGCGGGAACAGGCCCCACAGGAGGTAAGCGCCGACGGCGGCCGCCAGGCCTTTCTGCTGTTGCGACACGCCACGAACGTAGCGGCGGCTGAGCGCCGTCCGGTATGGCGCGCGGTGCTGCCGCGCTCCTTACACTCCGGCGCGCCGAGCAGGGGAACTCGGCCTGGAGGGATGCGGGCTCAGGGGAGACACACGCTGCGGGTGCTGGTGGGGCTGATCGCGCTGGGGACGGCGATCCGGCTGGCCTTCGCGTTCGGGACCAACGGGGACAGGTTCGACCTGCAGTCGTTCGACCTCGTCGGCGGCTTTCTGCACGACGGCCACCCCCTCGACGTCTACAGCCAGGCGACGGCCGACCCGCCGCTGGTTCGCTGGCCGTACCCACCGGTGTTCTTCCCGGTGATCTACCTCGTGCGCGGCATCGCCGAGAACTCGCCGCTGGCGATCGACGACCTGATCCGCGTGGTGTTCATCGCGGTCGACGCGCTGCTCGCGTGGCTCGTCTTCAAGCTGCTGCTCCTCCGCGACGGATCCGATCGCCGCGCGCTGACGGGCGCCGCCCTGGTCGCGCTCGGCCCGTCGCTGATCGCGGTGTCCGGCTACCACGGGCAGCTCGACACGCTGGCCTGGCTGCCGGTCGTCGCGGCGCTGTACGTCTGGGAGGGAGGCGGCAGCCGCCGCGGGCTGTACGCCGGGCTGCTCGTCGGCCTGGCCGCGGGGCTCAAGACCGTGCCGATCGTCGCAGTGCTGGCGCTGCTGCCGACCGCGCGCTCGCGCCGCGAGCAGCTGACGGCGATGGTGGCCGCCGCGGCCGTCCCGCTTGCGTTCTTCCTGCCGTTCGTGCTGGCCGACGCGAGCGGAGTGGCCGACGCGGTCGACTACCGCGGCCTGCCCGGCTTCGGCGGCCTGTCGCTGCTCGTCCAGCCGGACCTGGCGGTGGCCTGGCTGTCGCACACGCAGCCGACCTCCACGGCTCTCACCGACCGGCTGCAGGACCTGAACGTGGTGTTCGTCGCGGTCTCCGTGCTGGCCACTGCGGCGGTGTGCTGGCGGGCGAAGACGCCGGCGCCGCGAGCCGCGCTGATGCTCGTGCTGGCCGTCGCCGTCGCCGGAGTCAACTTCAACGTGACCTACGCCGCGTGGATCGCGATCCTGCTGATCGCGGCCGGCCTGTTGCGCGAGGCGCTGCTGCTCCAGGCCTGGATGCTCGTGCCGACGGTCCTGGCCAAGCTCTCGCGTGAGATCGACGGCGGCCTGCCGGAGTGGCTCGTCCGCTGGGTGTACGTGCCGATGATGATCGCGGTGCTGTTGGCGTTCACCATCGGCTGGGTGCGGCTCGGGCTGGCCGAGCTGTCGCGAGCCCGCCCGGCGCGCGGCTCGGCGGAAGTGCCTATCGTGCCCAGCCGTGGGAGCTAGGGGTACTCGTTCGGTCCGGTGGTGGGCGCTGGTCGCCTGCCTGATGGCGGTCGCGCTCGCGCTGCCGCGGGTGGCGAGCGCCGCGTCGAGCGACAACGACCGCTATGCGCTCGCGAACGGCTGCTACGGCCTGAAGTCGAACGCCGCCGGCAAGTACGCGGTCAAGGGCGCCGACGGCCGCTACACCGCCACCGGCGCCGACGTCGCGGGCGGCGAGCCGTTCCGCATGAAGGCCACCGAGCTCGGCTCCTACATGCTGTTCGGCAAGGCCGAGGACTTCTTGGGCGCGAGTGGCGACCGCGCGGCCAGCCAGCCGCGGCCGGACGCGAACGCCGACTGGCGCGTGACCGGTACCGACGGTAACTTCCGCCTGACGCTGCCCGACGCGGGCAAGGCGCTGGCCGTCGACGACTCCGGCAACCTCGTGCTGGTGGCCGCCGCCGCGGCCGGCGACAAGGGCGTGTTCTCCTTCGGCGCGGCGCAGGGCTGCTCGACCTTCCCCGAGGTCGAGACCAACGTCGACGGTGAGCCGTCGAAGGGCGCGACGCCGTTCGGCGAGACCCGCGGCCTGGTCGACGCCCACATGCACATGATGGCCTTCGAGTTCCTGGGCGGCAGGGCGCACTGCGCCAAGCCGTGGGACCGCTTCGGTGTGACGGTGGCGCTGGTCGACTGCCCGGACCACGGCCCCGGCGGCGCCGGCGCGGCGCTGGAATCCGTCGTGTCGTACGGCACGCCCGCGCACCCGCACGACCCCGTGGGCTGGCCCACGTTCAAGGACTGGCCCGCGTACCGCTCGCTGACCCACGAGCAGGCGTACTACAAGTGGCTCGAGCGGTCGTGGCGGAGCGGCCAGCGCGTGTTCGTGAACCTGCTGGTCGACAACGCGCAGCTCTGCGAGCTCTACCCCCTCCGCAAGGAGGGCAACGATTGCAACGAGATGAACACCGTGCGGCAGGAGGCCAAGGACCTCTACGACCTGCAGAACTACATCGACGCGCAGTACGGCGGCCCGGGCAAGGGATGGTTCCGGATCGTCAAGACCCCGTTCGAGGCGCGCAAGGTCATCAACGACGGCAAGCTCGCCGTCGTCATGGGCATCGAGATCTCGAAGCTGTTCGATTGCGGCGTCTACAACGACGCTCCGGATCCCGGCTGCGACACGCAGGCGATCGACACCCAGCTCGAGGCGGTCTACCAGCTGGGCGTGCGCGACATGGAGCTGGTCAACAAGTTCGACAACGCGCTGTCGGGCGTCGCGGGCGACGGCGGCCAGACCGGCGTCGCGGTGAACGCCGCGAACAAGCGGGAGACCAACAAGTTCTGGGAGATGCAGACCTGCGAGATCGGCAGCGACCCGCACGCGCACGACCGCGAGCAGACCACGGGCGGACCGGTCACGAGCCAGGACCAGCTGCTCGGCGCGGTGGTGCAGGAGAACGCGCCGATCGGCCTGGTGCCGATCTATCCCGACCCGCCGCACTGCAACCGCCAGGGACTGACCCCGCTCGGCGTCCACCTGGTCAACCGGATGATGGACAAGGGCATGATGATCGACCCGGACCACATGAGCGTCCGCGCCCGCAACCACCTGCTCAGCGTGGTAGAGGCGCG
>JAXDJP010000423.1:0-3644 GCA_034665645.1 Actinomycetota bacterium
ACTCGCGATCCTGATCGCGACCCCAGCGGCATTCGCGGACGCGCTCACGCCCGAGTCGGGCGGGTCGCAGAACGCGAACGACATCGACACGCTCTACAAGCTCACGCTCTACATCGGGATCGCGATCTTCCTGCTCGTCTGGGGCACGCTGATCTGGTCGCTGGTGAAGTACCGCGCCCGCCGCGGCGGCAGCGCGGACCAGATCCGGGGCAACACCACGCTCGAGATCGGCTGGACCGTCGGGGCCGCGTCAATCCTCGTGGTCCTCACGGTGGTGACCTTCCTCTACCTGGACCGCATCGAGAGCCCGCCCGCCTCGGGGCCGAACGGCCTGAGCGCCGCCCAGGCGCAGTTCGCCTCGATCGACCAGCCGGATCCGCCCAAGGGCAGCGGCCCGGTTCTCCGGATCCACGTGAACGGGCAGCAGTACCTCTGGCGCTACGACTATCCCGGCGACGGGCAGCTGTTCTCCTACCAGGAGATGGTCGTGCCCACGGACACCACCGTCATCCTCGAGCTCGAGGCCTCCGACGTGATCCACTCGTGGTGGATCCCGAAGTTCGGAGGGAAGGCCGACGCGGTGCCGGGCTACGTGAACGAGACCTGGTTCAAGGTGGAGAAGGAGGGCACCTACCGCGGCCAGTGCGCCGAGCTGTGCGGCTCGGGCCACGCGGACATGCGGGCGAAGGTGGTGGCCGTCTCGCCGGAGAAGTTCCAACAGTGGGCGGATAACAAGCGCAAGGAGATCCAGCTCGCCGGCGAGGCACTGGCGGCCCAGCGCAAGCAGCGGCAAAAGGCCGAGGGGAACTGATGGAAGCCGGAACCGCAACACGTGAGCGGCGGCGCATCGCGCGCCCGGAGATCCTTCTCCACGGACTGCGCCCGCCGCAGCGCGGCTGGCTGCGCTGGCTGACCACGACCGATCACAAGCGGATCGGGATCCTCTACATCTGCGCCACCTTCGTGTTCTTCATCCTGGGAGGCGTGGAGGCGCTGATCATGCGCCTCCAGCTCTCTCAGCCGAGCAACACGCTGGTGAGCCCCGAGACCTACAACGGGCTCGTGACGATGCACGGCACCACGATGGTCTTCCTGTTCCTCGTGCCGGTGCTGGCCGGGGTCGGTAACTACATGGTGCCGTTGATGATCGGGGCGCGCGACATGGCGTTCCCGAAGCTGAACGCCCTCTCCTTCTGGCTGCTCCTGTTCGGCGGCATCGCCTTCTACACGAGCGTCTTCTTCGAGCCGCCGCAGGCGGGCTGGACGATGTACCCGCCCCTCTCGGACGACGCCTTCTCGGCCGGCGGCGGCGTGGATGCCTGGATCTTCCTGATCCACCTCACCGGCATCTCCTCGATCCTCGGCGCGATCAACTTCATCGCGACGATCACCAACATGCGCACCCGCGGCATGAGCTGGGGCCGCATGCCGCTCTTCGTCTGGTCGATCCTCGTCTACAGCATCCTGCTGGTGGTGGCGCTGCCCTCGATCGCCGCGGGCGTGACGATGCTGCTCACGGACCGCCACTTCGGGACCGCGTTCTTCGACCCGTCGGCGGGAGGCGACCCGATGCTGTGGCAGCACCTGTTCTGGTTCTTCGGCCACCCCGAGGTCTACATCATGATCCTGCCGGTCTTCGGGATGATCTCGGAGATCCTGCCGGTGTTCGCGCAGAAGCCGATCTTCGGCTACAAGGCGATCGCGGCCTCCACGGTGGCGATCGCGTTCCTCGGCATGCTCGTGTGGGCGCACCACATGTTCACGACGCCCACCCCCACCGTCGTGCTCGCCTTCTTCATGCTCGCGTCGTTCGCGATCGCGGTGCCGACCGGGATCAAGATCTTCAACTGGATCGCAACGCTGTGGCGCGGCCAGATCATCATGAAGACGCCGCTCTACTTCGCCGCCGCGCTGCCGGCGCTGTTCACGATCGGCGGGATCTCGGGCGTGATGCTCGCGATCTTCCCCGTCGACTGGTACCTGCACGACACCTACTTCGTGGTGGCCCACTTCCACTTCGTGCTGTTCGGCGGCTCGGTCTTCGGGCTCTTCGGCGGGCTCTACTACTGGTACCCGAAGATGACCGGGCGGCTGATGTCGGAGACGCTCGGCAAGCTGTCCTTCTGGCTCATGTTCGTGGGCTTCCTCACGACGTTCCTGGTCCAGCACTCGGCGGGGCTCGAGGGGATGCCGCGCCGGATCTATGACTACGACAAGTCGCTCGGCGTCGGCACCTACAACCTGATCTCGACGATCGGCGCCTTCATCCTCGGGATCGGCGTGATCGTGACCGTCGTGAACGCCCTGATCAGCTACAAGCGCGGGCAGCGCGCCGGGAACGACCCCTGGCGGGGCAACACGCTCGAGTGGTTCACGAGCTCGCCCCCGCCGCCAAACAACTTCGACGTGGTCCCGCGCGTGCGCAGCGTTGAGCCGATGAAGGACATCCGCCGGGAGGTGGTCGCCGCGGCCACACCGGCGGAGACGGTCGCGCAGCCCGTGGCACCACGCAGCCTCTGATGCGCCGGCTCGTACTGGCCACCGCGATCGCCACCTTCGTCCTGATCATCGTGGGCGGGGTCGTGAGGGTCTCCGACTCCGGCCTCGGCTGCGGGCCCGCCGGCTCCGGCTTCCACGGCTGGCCGTTCTGCAACGGCGACGTGGCACCGGGCATGGACCTGAACTCGATCGTCGAGTATTCGCACCGCGCGCTGGCAGGCATCGTGAGCATCATGATCCTGTCGATCCTGGTGCTGGCCTGGCGCCGCCACCGGGAGTACCTCGCGCCGGCCGCTGGGCTGCTCGGGCTCGTGCTCGCCCAGGCCGCGCTCGGCGGCGCGACCGTCGAGGACAACCTCGAGGAGGCCTACGTCGCGGCCCACCTGTGCCTGGCGATGCTGTTGCTCGGCGGGCTGATCTGGCTGTACCGCAGCGTGAGCGGCGCAAGCGTCACGAACGGCGGGCCCCGCCTGCGGGCGCTGTCGATCGCGGCGAGCGTGGCCGTGCTCTGCACCATCGTCGCCGGCGGGTACATGGCCGGCACGCAGAACTACGGACGCGCCGACTACCAGCTCGGTGACGGCGCCCACCACGCCTGCGGCAAGGAGTTCCCGACCTGCAATGGTGACTTCATGCCGTTCGGCAAGGCCAAGCTGGTGGACATCCACCTGACCCACCGGGCGTTCATGTACCTGGCGTCGCTGCTCGTGATCACGCTCGTTGTCACAGCCGTGAGGCGCGGCGTGCTCACCCGCTACGCCTGGGCGCTGGCCGGGCTGCTGCTCCTGCAGGTGCTGGTGGGCGCCCTCAACGTGTGGCTCGACGAGTACGAGCTGATGATCCTGCTGCACCTGGCGCTCGGCACGCTCCTCTGGGCCGGGACGCTCGGCATGACGCTTCAGCTGGCGCCCGCGCGCGAGCGCTCGCCAAGACGCGCGGAGGCGGTGGCTGCCTGATGGAGGCCGTGGTCGCACGCGCCGCCTGGCGCACCGCCGTCTCGGACTACTTCGAGATGACGAAGCCGAGGGTGCAGTCGCTGCTGCTCTTCACCACGGTCACCACGATGTACGTGGCGGGCGACCCGTCGGTGGGCCTCGTGGCGCTGACCGTGCTCGGTGGCTACCTGTCCGCCGGGGGCGCCGGAG
>JAXDJP010000424.1:0-3013 GCA_034665645.1 Actinomycetota bacterium
AACGAAGACGTTCGGTCCGGCACCATCGGCGTCGTCCGGGGTCCCGGCGAAACGGGGATCGGCGGACGGTTGGCCGTTCAGAGCTTGCGCCAAGAGACCGGACACAGGTTGGCTGGTGCCGACGCCGTCGTGGTCACTCGAATAGATAAGCGTCCCGTCTTTGCTCCATATCTTTAGTCCCGAGACGTAACCCTGGAGGACCTTGCTCGCGAGTAGCTCATCCATCGCGGCCGCATCGTGAGCCGACATCTCGCCGGCGAGGTCGACGTCGGTCAGATGGGGATCGAGACGCAGATTCGCCAGCAAGACGGCCTGCTGTTGGATAACGGCGAGGTTTTGCTCGCGCACCAATCGTCCCAAACCGGGCCCCAATATCAAGGTCGACAGGAGAATGGGGATGACACTCATCACCCCGAACTTCGCCAGCAGACTGAGTCTGGGACGTGGCAAACGCTTCACAGATAAGCCCCCAACAGGATCGTTGCTTTGACCTACTTAGCGTCGGCCTGGAAAGGCCTGGACTTGAGGGGACGAAAACGCCCAGAACCGAGCGGCTCCGGAGAACGGCGGCGGCGCCTCTAGGGGCGGCTTGGGGGGCCTTTAGTTAGTGGTGGTGGTGACCCGAGTGCATGGCAGAGCCCACGAGGGGCAGGTTGATCCGCTTGGGGGCTCTGTCCAGAGGTGGAAGGAGATTCACGAGCTCCTTCGTCGCTACTTCCAGCGCCTGGGCGACCTCGCTGTCCGGCTCCTGCAGGACGATCGGAGCCCCCACGTCGGCCAGCCTCCTAAGGTTCGGATCGAGGGGGATCTCACCGAGGAGGGGGACGTTCAGCTTCTCGGCGAGGGTGCGGCCCCCGCCCTCTCCGAAGATCCGGTACTGCTTGCCGTCATCTCCGCGGAAGTAGGACATGTTCTCGATGACGCCGGCGACGCTGAGTCCCGTCTTCTCGGCCATGAATCCGGCCCGCTGGGCGACCTTCTCGGCGACCGCTTGCGGCGTGGTGACGATGACCATGCTGGCCCCGGGAAGGAACTGGGCGATCGAGATGGATACGTCGCCGGTCCCGGGAGGGAGGTCCACGAGCAGGTAATCGGGCTCGTCCCAATGGACGTCGCTGAGGAACTGCTGGAGGGCCTTGTGGAGCATCGGGCCGCGCCACACCACCGGGTTGTCCTCGGTGGTGAAAAGACCGATCGAGACGACCTTCACCCCGAACATCTCCGGCGGCATAATCATGTCTTCGACCACCGTGGGACGCTCGTGGATCCCGAGCATCCGCGGGATCGAGAAACCCCAGACGTCGGCATCGAGCAAACCGACGCTGTGACCTTGCTTAGCGAGAGCAACGGCCAGGTTCACGGTCGTGGTGGATTTGCCGACCCCACCCTTGCCGGACCCGATCGCGATAACCCGAGTAGATGAATCGGACCGCGCGAAGGGGGCCGGGGTCTCCTTACGGAGGCCTCCGACGAGGGCTTGACGCTCCTCCTCGGTCATCGACGTGAGCTCGACCTCGACGTGCGAGATAGCGGGATATCTGTCCTTGAGCTTCGCCGGGATGACCTCCATGAAGTACGACTTCAGGGGGCAACCGGGGATCGTGAGCGCCACCAGAACGCCGATGCGGTCGCCCTCGATCGCGATGTTGCGGATCATGTTGAGGTCGTTCAGCCCGCGATGGAGCTCCGGATCCTGGATCTCACCAAGGACCTCCGAGATCTGCTCTGTAGTGGGCATCGACATGCTCTGTTGCTCCTTGGATCGCAGCCAAAACGAGACTCCAGACTAAGCGACCCTGCGAACATCCCCAACTAGAACGCACCTTCTGGGACCCTTATCCTGGGTCGGTTCAACACGGGAGGGGGGTCCGATGTTCCAAGGTCTGCGGCGACTCGGCGGCCTAACGCTTGCGATCGTTCTGGTAGTCGCAACCCCGAGTGCACAACTACGGCGCGCCGAGGCGGGGGCCGGCGGGGTCACCGAGAACTTCGAGGTCGTCGGGCATCTGTCGTTCCCGGGGCCCACTCCCGAGGGAGACATCGCGTTGTTCGACTACGGCGGCGATGTGGGGAACCACGCTTTCATCGGCGCGTGGAGGGAACCCTGCACCGGCAAGCCGGTCCGCATCGTCGATGTCTCGGACCCCACCCAGCCTCGAGTCGTTGGGCGCGCTGATTCCGGCGAGGGCACGTCGAGTGAGGACGTCGTCGTGCGCCGCATCGGAGACCGGGTGGTGCTGGCGACCGGCATCCAGGCCTGCTTCCATCACGGGAGACACGGCCTCGCGCTCTTCGACGTGACCGATCCGGCCAACCCGAGACATCTCAGCTTCACGTCTACTCCCGGCCACGGCGTGCACGAACTCGACGTCGTGGTCCGGCCCGACGGGCGCGCCCTGGCTCTGCTCGCGACTCCTTACACGGAATTCACGTTCCCCGGTTCGAGGAAGACCACATCGGGGGAGTTCCGGATCGTCGATATCACCCACCCAAAGAATCCCGTGAGACTCGCGGATTGGGGCATCCAGAGAGACAGCAACCTCACCATGTTCGACACGGGCGAGCCGGTGAAGGGTTCGCTCCAGGGCCTCGGCTACTACCCAGCTCACTTCGGCCACAGCGTGCGCGCCGTCGACGACGGCGACACCGCGTACGTCTCCTACTGGGACGGCGGCGTGTTGAAGTTCGATATCTCAGAGCCCAGCAAGCCGCTGCTGATAGGGCGCACGACGTTTCCACCCGATGCCGACGGCGATGCGCATTCAATGACGACGTACGACGTCGGCGGCGAGCGTTACATCTTCCAGAACGACGAGGACTTCGACCCACTGGCGCCGGCGAAGATCACGGCGAACGTTTCCGGCGACGTTTTCTACGGACTGGAGCAGCACCCGATGCCCGCGCTCCTCACCGAAACGGGCGAGACCACCTCTTCCTTCCACGACGCCAAGAACGGTTGCGACCCCGATATGAGGGGTGCGCAAGACCAGATCGTGATCGCTTCGGTTCCCCC
>JAXDJP010000425.1:0-2545 GCA_034665645.1 Actinomycetota bacterium
GGAGCTGGTCCCGCCCGCTCGCGGCCTGCGGATCTCCTGATAGAGGTCGTCAAGCGACTGGCCCGTGGCAATCTGCGCGGCAAGGAGAGATCCGGCCGAAGTCCCGACGATGAGGTCTGCCTCCCGGAGCGCGATCCGCTCGTCCTCCAGCCCCTTGAGCAGCCCAACCTCCCAGGCGTAGCCCGTCACGCCACCGTGTCGGCGCTCAGCTAAATTCCTCACCGGGCGAGGAATCTGCTCACGAGAATTCCCCAGCCGTGTTCAGCTAAATTCCTCAGCCCGCGTGTTCAACTAAATTCCCCACTCTGGGGAGCGCACCCGCAATCCACGCACCATGAGCCCAGCTTCCGCAAAAGGAGTCTGGCGTCCATGGGCAGAAGGAGTTTCGCGGTGCGCGACGTCGCAGAGATCCTCGACCATTGGCACAGCGGCCGGTCCCTCCAGGCCATCTCCCAGAGCCTCGGTCTCGATCGCAAGACCGTCCGCAAATATGTCCGTCTCGCGGAAGAAGCTGGCTTCTCTCCCGGGGACCGTCCACCGAAGGGCGGCTGGGGCGGCTGGCTCGCCGACCATCATCCGGAGCTCAATGCCCGCGGGCGCTACCGCCCAACGGTGGAGCAGCTCGACCCCTTGCGCGAGGAGATCCGCCAGGCCCTCGCTGACGTCACGCCCACCACCGCATGGCGCCGGCTCCGCCGTGCCGGGCGCACCAGCGTCTCCCTCGCTACCTTCCGCCGCTATGTCATCCGCACCTTCCCCGAGCGCAGCGTTCGGACCAGCATCACCGTGCGCCGTCCGGAGTCCCTACCGGGGGAAGAGGCGCAGGTGGACTACGGCCTGCTCGGCATGTGGCTCGACCCACTCACCGGCACCCGCCGGACGGTGAACGCCTTCGCGCTGGTGCTCCCCATGAGTCGCCACCAGTTCGCCTGCCCGGTGCTCCGCATGGACCAGCAAGCCTGGCTCGATTGCCACATCGCCGCCTTCCGCTTCTTCGGCGGCGTGCCTCAGCGCATCGTCCCGGACAACCTCAAGACCGGGGTGCTCAAGGCAGATCTCTACGACCCGGCCTTCAACCGCTCCTACGAGGAGCTGGCCCACCACTACGGTTTCCTCATCGACCCGGCTCGGGTGCGGAAGCCGACCGATAAACCGAGCGTCGAACGCCAGATCCCGTTCATCCGCAACGACTTCTGGCGCGGCCGGACCTTCACGACCTTCGCAGAGATCGTCCGGGGGCTGGAGGAATGGTGCACGGAGATCGCCGGGCTGCGCGTCCACGGCACCACCAAGGAGCGCCCACTTGATGTCTTCAAGACCGTCGAGCAACCGGCGCTCTTGCCACTGCCATCCACGCCCTGGGAGCCGGCCCAATGGGCGCAGGCGAAGGTCGCCCGCGATTGTCTCGTTCAGGTCGCTGGGTCCTGGTATACGGTGCCCTACCGCTATGTCGGCCAGCAGCTCGCCGTCCGGCTCACGAGCCAGCTCGTCCAGTGCTACAAGGACTACACGCTGGTCAAGACCCACCTGCGGGTCCCACGAGGCAAGCGCAGCACCGATTGGGATGACTACCCGCCCGAGAAGGCCGCGTTCTTCCAGCGCAGCCCGGACTGGTGTCGCACCCAGGCTCGTCGGCTCGGTCTGTCAGTCGGAGCGGCTGTCGCCGCCATGCTGGAGCTGCACGCCCTCTACCGCCTGCGGCAGGCGCAGGGGGTGGTGCGGCTCGCCGATCGGTATGGAGCGGAGCGGCTCGAGGCCGCCTGCTCCCGCGCGCTCGCGTTTGGCGATCCGTCGTATCGCACGATCAAAACCATTCTGGAGCGCGGACTCGACGTGCACCAGGAGGATCAGCTCACCCAGGGCCGATTCGCCGACGCCTTCCTCCGAGGCCCGGAGGAGCTGCTCGCGCCGTTTACGAGCGGGGTGCGGCCATGACGGCCGTCTACCAGCTCGAACAGAAGCTGAAGCTCCTCAAGCTGGGCGGCATGCTGGCCACGATGGAGCAGCGGATCCACCAGGCGGAGGACCATCATCTCGGCTACGTGGATTTCCTCGAACTGCTCGTCGAGGACGAGATCGAGCGGCGCAGCCACCAGCGGCTGGCGCTGCGCATCAGCCGGGCGCACTTCGACCCGGTGCAGACCTTCGAGGAGTTCGACTTCGGAGCGGCCCCCGGCATTCCAAGCCAGCAGATCCGGGACCTCGCCACCTGCCACTTCGTGGAGCGGCACGCCAGCCTCATCGTCTGCGGGTTGGTGGGCGCGGGGAAGACCCACATCGCCCGGGCCCTTGGGGTGGAGGCGTGCCGTCAGGGCTACGCGGTCCTGTTCACGAAGACGGCCCGCTTGCTGCGGGATCTGGCCGGGGGCCACGCGGATGGGAGCTGGGAGCAGCGCTTCCGTGGCTACCTCCGACCGGACGTGCTGATCCTGGACGACTTCGCGATGCAGGAATTCACCAGCTCGCAAGCGGAGGACCTGTACCAGTTGGTGGACGAGCGGGTGGGCCGCAGCTCGCTCATCGTCGTCTCCAATCGCAGCCCACA
>JAXDJP010000426.1:0-2714 GCA_034665645.1 Actinomycetota bacterium
GAACTAGAGCGCGAGCGCCAGGTTCACGTGCACAGTCCCCTCCAGCTTCGGCAGGCCGCCGATGATGTTCTTCGCGCTCTCGAAGTACGAGTCGCGCTCGAAGCCCTTCGCGGATATGACCTCGCCAAGCAGGCTCACGATCCGCTCGCCCTCCGTCGTCACCTGCATCTTGTTGATCGGCGTGAACAGCAGGTAGCGGCGGTCCTCGCGGCCGGCGCTGCGCACGTAGTCGACCGCGCGGGCTCCGTAGAGCTTGGCGGCCAGCAGGCGCGCGTAGGACTCGGAAAGGATCCGCTGCACCTGTCCGAACTCGGTGACGCGCTTGCCGAACAGGACCCGGCCCTCGGCCTGGTTGATCGTCTCGTAGAAGCAGTGCTCGGCCATGCCGATCGAGCAGAAGCCGAGGTTGAACGTGCCGACGTTGATCGTGTTGAGCGCCGCCTCGAACGCCGCGACGCCCGTGTGCAGGACGTCTTCGGGGCGGACGGGATAGTCCTCCAGGTCGAAGGCGCTCACGTACAGCTGGCCGTGGACGACGTTCGACACCAGCTTGTAGGCCGGGTGACCGCTGTCGGCGGCGAAGAACACGTATCCGTCGGGGCCCTCGACGTCCGGCCGGCGGCCGAACACGGACACCATGCCCGCGACGTTGCCGTTGCCGATGTAGTACTTGCCGCCCGTCGCGCGGAAGCCGCCGTCGCCGTCCGGGGTCACGATCATGTCGGTCGAGTAGATGTCGGCGCCGTGGTCGCGCTCGGAGAGGCCGAATGCGAACACCTCACCGTCCTCGAGCAGGTCAGCCGCGCGCGTGCGAGCGGCGTCGTTGTCGCTCTGCCAGATCGGCCCCAGGCCGAGGATGGTGACCTGCCAGGCGTACCAGTACGGCAGCCCGTAGAAGCCGAGGATCTCGTTGAAGACGGCGTTGCGCGCCGTGTCCCAGCGCTTGCCGGGGTCGTTCCCGCCCTCGCGCGCCGGGGTCAGCAGGGTCGCGAAGACGCGCTCGCGCGCGAGGAACTCGATGAAGTCCGCGTACCAGACGTCGGTGCGCACCTCTGACGTTATGGCCGACTTGCCCTTGGACTCGAACCAGTCGATGGTGGCGCGGAACACGCGGCGCGTGGCGGGGTCGAACTCAGCCGCGTCGTAGGTTGCGGGGTTGAGCAGCCGGGCGGTGGTGGAGGCGGTCGGGGTGGACATCGGTGGAGCCTCTCACAGGTGCGTCGCGGTAAGGAACCGAACGGTCAGACCGCCACCGGCCCCGGCACGAGAACGGCCGGGTCGTGTCCCGGGCGGACGTCGGCTCCGGCGTCGCGAAGCGCGCGTAGCCGGTCGGCTGACGATGCCTGCGCGGCGAAGTCGTCGCCGATGATCGGGAACCGGTGGTCGTCCAGGCCGGACGCGAAGTGGGTGACGTCGCCGCCGAGGACGAGCCGCTCGCCGACGCGAACCGACTGGTGGCCGGGCGTGTGGCCCGGTGTCAGCAACAGCCGTATCGACCCGTCACCGAGCAGGTCGTGGTCGCCGTCGACCAGAACGACCCGCTCGCCCACCGTGCCGTAGTCGACTGGGAGGAAGAAGTTCCTGGCCACCGCGGCGGCGTCCTGGCCTGCCACCCATTCGCGGCGCTGCACGAAGATTGGGATCGAGGGCGGCAGCAGGGCCAGCCCTCCGGCATGGTCGAAGTGCAGGTGCGTCATCACGACCTTGGTGATCGTGCTCAGGTCGACCTGCTCACCGACGCTCGCCTCCAGCTCGAGCTGGAACATGCCGAGCGCGTCCGGTGCGCCGTAGTGGCGGGCAGCGTCTTGGACCGCGGCCGGGTGTAGACCCGTGTCCACGAGGATCCGCTCCTCGGCGGTCTCGATGACATAAGCCGGGATGGGGAAGCGGATCTGGCGGTCGAAGTCCTCGTCCCGGCGCCAGATGCCGGCGGCCGACGTGAGCCACCCGACGTTGAGCATGTCTACCTTCATGGCGCCAACGCTACGGCGGGGATCGGCATCAGATGCGACCCGTCCGGTACGTTTTGCGACATGCGCGTCGGCGTCACCGCAGTGCCGGGCTGCTTCGACTCCGGCTTGACGGCGTTGCTCGACGTATTCCGCACGGCGGAGCGACTGCGCACCATGGTCGACCGGTCGATGGCCCCGCTCGAGGTGCGCATGATCGGGAGCGCGAAGAAGGTCATGACCGCGGGCGGGCTGACCCTGGCGATGGACCACGTGGTCGGCGACGACGATGCGCTAGCCGGACTGGACGTGCTCGTCGTGCCGGGCCTCGGCGTGGCCACGCCGGCGGCGCTGTCAGAGGCGCTCGCGTCCTCCCACGTCCGCCGCCTGCGCAACTGGCTGGTCCGGACGGACGAGCGGCCCGCGCTCGCGGCGGCCTGTACCGGCACGTTCGTGCTCGGGGACGCCGGGGTGCTCGACGGCCACGCGGCGACCACGACCTGGTTTCTCGCGCGCGAGTTCCGGCGCCTCTATCCGAAGGTCGATCTGGACATGTCCCGCATGGTCGTCCACAGCGGGCCGGTCACCACGGCCGGCGCGGCGTTCGCGCATATCGACCTCGGCATGAGCCTCGTCTCCCGCGCAAGCCCGCAGCTGGCCGACGCGGTCGCCCGCTACCTGCTCGTCGACGAGCGCCCCGCGATGAGCGTCGAGGCCGCGGCCGGGCACCTCGCCATCGCCGACGCGCTCGTGACCGAGTTCGAG
>JAXDJP010000427.1:0-3945 GCA_034665645.1 Actinomycetota bacterium
CTACGAGATGGTTTGGAACCTCGCGCCACCGCAGAAATCTGCCGCAGGTAAGTGGCGCCAGGGACGGTGTCCCCGGCGCCACTGTTGGTTACCGCCTACTTGGCCGTGAACCCGCGGGCGACCTTCGGCCGGCTGCGCAGCGCCGCGCTCGAACGGGCTCGCAGCGCCGCCCTCGCACGGCCCAGCCGCTGGTGGTGGCGGCCCGAGAATCGGTTGTCGAAGGCCATCCGGATCACCATGTTGTCGAACGTCCGCGACATGAACGTCAGGACCTCGGGCACATTGTTGCTGAGGTTGTCGCACCACCGGAACGGGTTGTCGACGCAGCCTCCGTCGAACGTCCCGAGGTTGCCCTCGTAGTTGCCGAGCTGACCGCCGAAGAGGTCGACCTCCTCCTGGAGCTTGCAGCAGTCCTGTCCGGTCAGCACGCCGCTCGCCGGGACGCCGGCCGCGTTGAACATGAACGCGTCGGTCCCGACGGGCGACAGGAACTCGCGGTTCTTGCCGATCGAGTCGAGGTAGTCGACCCCCATGTCGCGAGCGATCTTCGACGGCTCGTACACGTTGGGGGGGAACGTCGCCGTGACGGTCCGGCCGAAGAGGTCCGGTGCCGCGGGATCGAGGACGCCGATCAGGTAGTTCGGCGTCGCGGTCACGTCGGCGTCGAGGTCGTAGCTGATGCGACCCAGCTCGGCCTGGCTGAGATGGCTGACGTAGTAGTCGGACCCGAGCAGCCCCAGCTCCTCGCCCCCGAACCAGATGAACCGCAGCTTGTTCTTGGGGTGGACCCTCTTCATCTTCTCAGCGACGTTGAGGATCGTGGCGGAGCCCGACGCGTTGTCGAGCATGCCGGCCCCGTAGATCGCGTCCAGGTGCGCATCGACGACGACGACGTGGTTCGGGTCACCGCCCTTGGACTCGGCGATGACGTTCCAGTCGGTGCGGTTCGGGTCGACGACGAGCTTGATGTCGAGGCTCATGTGCGGCGGCGTCGCGCCCGTGGACTCGTTGTAGAGCTGCTGGCCGATGTCGAAGGACGTGAACGCCACCGGGATCGTCGCGACGAACGGGTTGTTGTCGGCGTCCAGCATGCTGCCGTTCACCACGGCCGTGCGGCCGGGGTTGCCCTCGTTGAAGATGACCACGCCGGATGCGCCTGCAGCCGTCGCGTTGAGCACCTTCACGCCGAAGTTGCAGCCACCACGCTGGATCAGCGCGATGTTGCCCGACGTGAAGCCGCTGAAGTCGGCTGCGGTGCAGCCGCTCGTCGAACTGGAGGTGGCCGCCGGCGGGATGACGATGCCGCCGGCCGGCTGGACCTGGGCGTCGGTCGCCGTGCCGGTGCTCGACCCGGGGTTCCAGTCCTCGACCAGGGTGAAGTCGTGCGCCGTCGGTGAGGTCTGGCTCCAGGTCGGCGTTCCGACGAACGAGGTGTAGGTGAACGTGTAGGGCTGGAGCTTGACGTCGTATCCAGCGGCCTTCATCTTCCGCTTCACGTACTGGGCCGATTCCCAGTAGCCGGGTTCGCCGGAGTTGCGCGACGCGTGGCCGTCCAGGCCCGGGTTCGCGTCGGCGATCGCCTGGAACGCCTCCATGTGGTTCCAGAGATCGTCGGTCTTGATGCAGGGCAGCAGCTTGTGCGGGGTGTCGTTCGCGCGGACGTTGCACGCCCTCGACGACGGTTCCGCAGACGCGCCGGATGGCGCGAGCAGTCCTACGGCAAGGCAGCCTGCGACGAGCCACGACCGCGCGCGTCGAGACGCCAGATGTTGCGGCATGAGGACCTCCCCCTCGAGAGATGCGACAGGACCCCCCGCCGCACATTGCGGGCCAGATTACACCCGCGCCCTCCGCGTTGAAGTCCGCGTGACTCAGCGGCCGCGCACGGTCTCGCTCGTGCAGTCTGCGTAGCCCGAGCCCGGCACGTAGTAGGCGGTTGCGCGCTGCCAGCTTCTCGGCAGCATCACCTTGAACGCGCCGCGACGCAGCTTTGCGTGGTGGTAGGTACGCCGGCGCTTGTCGCCTTCGGCCCACACGATCACCGCGCCGCTCACGACCGGCTGCCCCTCGGAGTCCACCACCCGGCCCGAGCCGTGTTCGCCCTTCGCGTCCCACTTGTCGAAGCGGGTGCGGCGACCGGTGTGCACGTGGACGGTGGCACCCTGCAGCAGCCGGGGCCCGTGCAGGCGAGGGTCGGTGGGATCGAGGATGCGGCCGGTGAAATCCACGACGTTCATGCGCTTCATGAACTCTCGCCGCATCTTGTCGAGGTGCTTGTCGGTCAGCGGAGCGTCCTCGGCGTACTCGAGCATGACCCCCACGCGCCGGGTCTCATGCGCCTCGAGCCACAGCCACGTGTGCTCGAGATAGGTCCGGTAGATCGGATTCGTCTGGCCGGCGCGGATGAAGAAGAACGTCCCCGAGTCGTACGGGTTGCCGATCGTCAGCGAGGTCAGCTCGCGCGAAGCCGGCGAGGCCGTCGCCGAGATGAAGCGGTCGTAGTTGGACTGCGCCGTGTTGTTGACATCGGTCATCTCGTGGATCGACGGGGTCGTCGGCGTGTCGTAGTAGTCGATCCGGGCGATCACGCAGAAGTGTTGCGGTGCTTCCCCGGCGGCCGGGGCGGGGGGATTCCAGGACGTCGTGAAGTCGACGGTCACGCCGGGGCCGACGGGCAGGTCGTGCGTGTCCGAGCCGATGAAGCTCTCCGGCGCGCCGCCCACGGTGTAGTCCTTGACGGAGAAGTTGACGGTCACCCCGGGGGCCGAGATGTTGCCGTCGTTGGTCACGCGGGCGACGACCGCGTTGGGATGCCCCGACCACGGCACGTTGGCCCAGTTGGCGGGGTCGGCGATGCTGCGCGCGTTGCTGACGGTGATGTCCGGGCTCTGCCACTGATGCTGCGCGTCGCGCGGCCACGGGCGGATCGACGGGTCGGGCTTGCCGAAGATGCCGTACTTCACCCGCGTCGCGGCCTCGGCGCCCGCGGTCTGGAGCTCGAAGCGGAAGTCCGCAGGATGCGTCGGCGTCGTCGAGTCGCGCTCGCCGTAATGCTGGCCGGTCGTCAGCACGGCACCGTCGTCGGTCGCGTGCTTGGGCAGCAGCAGGATGTCCGGGCGGGTCGTCACGACGGGGTCGGGCGGCTCGCTGACGTCGGTGCCCACGACGCGCGGGTTGGCGGGCAGCTGGGCGTCGCCGATCTGCCCCGTGGCGGTCCTGCGGTACTCGAAGTAGTAGTTGCGGCCGTTGCCGATGCGGACCTCGACGGCGGCGAACTTGCCGGACGGCGGGGCGCCGTTCTCGATCGGCGTGAGCGTGACGGCCTCGTCGACGTTGGCCCCGAGCGTCTGAAAGTCGAAGCGCCGGATCCACGACGCCTGCGTCCAGCCGAGCATCATCCGGTGCGCGACGGTGAAGTGCGGGAGCGGATCCTCGCTGTCCATCGGATCCCAGCCACCGAGGTTGCGTCCGGCGACGCTGGGCGTGTATTCGTCGGGCAGATTGAGCGTATGGCCCATCTCGTGCGCCAGCGTCTCGAAGACCGTGCGCCCACTGCCCTGGTCGGATGCCGAGCCGTCGCCCCACTCGTTCGGCATCGAGATCCCGCGACCGGTCACGCGCCCGTTCGTCGTATTGACGTCGACGCCGTAGCCGCCGTACGGCCATGCGACCTTCGCCGATGCCCCCGTGACCGCCTGCGAGACGCAGACGACCATGTCGAAGCCCGTTAGATCCCAGGCCGAGGGCGCTGCCGCGATGCACTGGTTGACGAACTCCCCCTTGGCCTGCCAGAGGTTGTTGGCGTCCATCTGGAAGTAAGCGCCCCAGTTCCCCGACAGGTGCACGGCGTCCGCGAAGACCTGTCCCTGAATGGTCAGCCCGTTGTAGGAGACCTCCTCGTAGAAGAGGCGCGTCGAGCGCGTGAAGCCGGCGGCGTCGGTGACG
>JAXDJP010000428.1:0-3194 GCA_034665645.1 Actinomycetota bacterium
TCCTCTATCTGTACGGCCCGAGCTTGGCGCGCGCTGAGATGATGACGCTCGCGAACGTGGATCGCGTCACGCTGGACGCCACGAGACGGGCGTTGTCCGCTTTAGCCGCATAGGCGCTCGTCCTCAGGGGCCCGACCTGGGCCTCCTGAGGGCCTTTAGGAATGGGTACTAGTACCTCATGACACAACGATCGTTGGATAGAGTCTCTTGAGTTTGATGCGTGCGTCCTCGGTCGTGAAGCGCCAGTCGATAGCGCGCAGGTTCGTGGCGCGGTGGAATTGCCACGCTGCGACCTCGCGCTCCAGCCCTTTCCGGTCAGGGATGCGGCGGTCAAGGCACTGTCGGCTCAGGACGGACAACTCGATTTCCGCGATGTTGAGCCAGCTCCCATGCTTGGGGGTGTAGTGCATCTCCAACCGGTCGGCGATGCGCTTGGCTTCGGCAGGCGCGAAGGCCTCGTACAGCGAGGTCAAGCTATGGACGTTCAGGTTGTCGGAGACCAGCACGATGCGGCTCGCCTCCGGGTAGGATTCGTCCACCAGATCCCGCGCCCACTGAGCCCAGTCCACGCGGGTCCGGCGCTCGGTGACGCTCACTTCGCACCGCCCGGAGAGCGGCTCGCACCACAGGAACAGATTCGCCACCCCGCGCCGCTCGTACTCGCTGTCCACCCGCTCCGGATGACCGGGCTCCGGTGGCAGTGGTGCCCGGATGTCGCCCAGGAGTTGCTTGCTCGTCTCGTCCATGCAGATCACCGGGACACCGGCGTCGTAGGGGCGACGGTAAACGTCGAGGACGTCCTCCATCCGGCAGACGAACTCAGCACTGGCCTTCGGCGGGATGCACCACTCTTTCTTGCGCCAAGGCTGCAGTTCGTTTTTTTCTACGGCGGCAAACTTGGCTGGAGCAGGATCGCCTCCAACTTCGCGAGGTAAGCGTCCGGCTGACGGCGGAACCGGAGCTGCTCCCGCCGGGCTGCATGGCGCGCGTCCACCTCAGATCGGAGCTGCCGCCACTCTGCGCAATCTCCTGGGCGGAGGTCTGCGGCGCTGAATGGCTGGGCGCGGGTGGCCAGCGATGCGACCATGCGCACCGCCCCGCGGATGACCAGCCCGGGCATCGCTTGCTTGCGGCCGGTGGCGCGCCGTTCCTGGTAGCGTGCGGCGCCGAAGAACTGTTCGAGGTCGTTGTTGGTGCGCGGGAGATCCGCGACGTTGTAGCAATGGAAGAGCCCAGGCTCATAACTCGCGGTCACTTTGCGGAAGTGGGCCACGGCCGGGCCGAGCGTCGGGAGCGCATCCTGGCCGGCCGCCATCGCTGCCAAGAGGTTGGCATACTCCCGCCGGACCCCGGCGCCATCCTGCCCGGCAGGGTTCTCGAGGATGGCGGCAGCGCGGTGCACCCAGTCGTAGACCGTCTGGAGCTCTGGCCAGTTGGCGGTGGTGCCGGCCAGCGCGCGCCCGAGCAGTGCCCGCAGGCGCCTCAGCTCGGCCGGGCAGCCCCCTTTTCCATGCCCTGCGCCGCCACTACCCGACCGAGCGAGGCTTCGATGGCGCTCAGCCGCTCATGGAGCCGCAGCCCCGCCGCGACCAGTGGCGGGCGCCCATCCTCGGTGAGGGCGCTCCGCACCGCCAGACAGTAGCCGTGCACGGCCTGGGCGCTCGGGTCCGTCTGGCCTTCGAGCTGCCGCTCGATCGGGCGCACCCCGCGGACCAGTTCCTTGAGTCGGGTCTTGGCGTGGCGGTCGGCTTCATAGATCGGCCGCGCGGCCTCCCGCAGGTAATGGAACTGGCAGAGCTGGTGGGGCACCTCGGGCAGCGCGGCCGCCACCGCGCGGCGGATGGACTGCTGCCCGTCGGAGACGACCCCGCGGATCGGCACCGGCACCGCCTGCCGGACCTCCGTGAGCAAGGCGGCTAGATCCTGGGTGGCGGCGCTGAGCAAGCTGCGCGCGAGCAGCACCTCCCCGGAGAGACAGTCACGCAGGACCCAGAGCACCTCGTGCCCCATGTCTGGCTGGAGTCCGTCCAGCGCGAGAATGACTGAGCCTTGCGCGCGGAGCCGGGCGGCCAAGCGCGCGTCATCGGTGACGCGGAGCGCCACCAACTCCTCATAGCGGTGAAGCAGGTGAGTCACGGTCCGCTCGGCAATCGGCACCCCACGCCGGTCCAGCTCCTGATGGATCTCGGGCACACTGCGATGCTCGCGGTAGCGGAGTGCGCCGACCAGGGCGATCACATCGAGGCCGAATTCGCCGTGGGGGAGCGCCCAGGCGCCCTCGGCTTCCGGGCGGCGGGACTGATGGTAACGCCCACAGCCTGGGTGCTCGCAGCGCCGGACGGTGAGGGTCAGGCGCCGCAAGCCGTCCAGTGTCGCGACCGTCCGGTGCTTGCGATAGGCGGCCCAGAGCGCCCCGTTGCAATCCGGGCAGTGTCTCAGGCACAGGTCGAGAGCGAGTTCACTCGTCGCTGATGGTCGGGGCTGCCTGCGCGCCATCGCCGGCCTCCCGCCTGGCGTAGCTTCTTATGCCAACCAGGCACTTATCCTCAGCATACTCCAGCCAAGTTTGCCGCCGTAGTTTTTTTGAGCGTGCGGCGCACAGTCTGGTCGGAGACGGCGTCGACGTATTGGAGCTCTACCATCTTGTCGGCCAAGAGTTGCAGGGTCCAGCGCGCCCGGCCCTCCGGAGCCGGGCTGCAGACGAGGGCTACCAGGTGCGCTTCCTGGTCGCCGTCCAAGCGCCGTGGGCGATGGGCGCTCGGAGGCCGATGGTTCAATGCGGCATCCAGTCCCTCCTCGACGTACCGCCTGCGAACCCGGGCCACCGTCTGCTCGCTGATCTCCAAAGCTTGCGCGATCGCCGCATCGAGCCAGCCAGGCCCATCGCTTCCCACGTCGGCCTTGAGCAGAATCCGCGCGTGGGTGAGCTTGCGGGCTGGGGCACGCCCAGCCGCGACCAAGCTATGGAGTGTTGCGCGCTCAGTGTCAGTTAAGGCCACGATCCATTTCTTTCGCATGCGCTCAGCGTGCCAAGCACTCCGTCTCAAACTCATCGCCGCCGACGTCGCATGTGTATCGTCCGGGTCAAGATCACACAGACCATGTGTCACGAGGTACTAGGATGCCGGGGGCAAGGACCAGCAGGGGAGCGCTGAAGAAGAATTGCTGCGCGTTCGACAGCATGCTGCCCCAGC
>JAXDJP010000429.1:0-2977 GCA_034665645.1 Actinomycetota bacterium
AGAGCGAGGGCGGCTTGATGCCGAGCGCCCCGGCCACGCGCCCGAGCGTCAGGGCCTCCACGCCCTCACGCGTGAGCAGGTCACGGGCCACGCCCACGATCTCCTGCTGACGCGCCGTCATGCGGCAGCTCGCGCCGTGGGGCCCTCGACGCGCCGCTTCAGGGCCTCGTTCATCCGCTCGAACCCCGGCAGCGTGCCGCGCCGCAGTCCCCGCGCCAGGAAGGGGACCAGCAGGCCGGTGAAGCGCTCCTCCTGCACCAACCGACTGCCCCTCGCGGTCGGCTCGATTGCGAAGCGGTGCTCGCCGTCGAACAGCCCTCGCACGAGGAGGCGGCCGAGCCAGCGCAGCTCCCTTCCCGGCTTCGCGGCGAGCACGGTCGGGCGGAACCTCATCGAGCGCCCGCGAGCCGGCTGGAGCTCGATCTCGAGGCGCTCACCCGGGGTGAGGGTGCCGCTCGCCTCCCGAATGAAGGGGTTCCAGCTCGGATAGGAGGGCAGGTCGCTCAGAACCGCCCAGACCGCCTCCGGCGGGCCGTCGATGTCGATCTTTGTTGCGAGATGCAGGGCCATTTGGTGTCTCCTGGCTGTGTGGGCTAACGGGCTTAGCCAGCTTAGGCTAATGCCATTAGCTTGTCAAGTCCCGGACGACCTTGTGAATTTCGCTTGAAACCCGTGCGTTGGTTCGTAACAATGGCCGCCCGCGTCCCGCCCCACGTTGTTGCCAGATGCCTCGACGCGGCGTTTTGGAGGTTTTCTCGTCTATGCCAGTTGCATTCAAGGAATGGGCCGTAACCGTGCGTGCGCTCGCCGAGGGCGAGCAGCTCCTGACCCTGCGTAAGGGCGGGATTCGCGAAGAGAACAAGCACTTCGAGATCGAGCACGACCGCTTCTTCCTGTACCCCACGTTCGACCACCAGCGCAACGACCTGATCCGCCAGTCGCACCTGCCTGAGCTCGCACGCGCGCTCGAGGAGGGCGTGTGGCCCGACGACGAGCCGCCGGCGAAGGCGCTGCTTCAGGACGGCGGCATCCCGCAGCCGGAGCGCGTGCGTATCCGCGCCTGGGCAGAGGTGTCGGCGAGCTACCTGATCACGGACCCGCGCGCCATCGACGCGCTGTCGCCCTATTACATCTGGACCCCGGACTACGCGGAGAAGCGCCTGCACTGGAAGCGGCGCCACCCGCTGCACGTGATGGTGCTCCGCACCTACCGCATCCCGCGTCCGGTGACCGTGAAGGTGCGGCCCGAGTACCACGGCTGCCGTTCATGGCTCGAGCTGTACCGCGACCTCCCCTTCGAGGGCACGCCCGTGCTCTCGGACGAGGAGTTCGAGCGCGCCTCGGAGGAGATCGAATCGATCGCCTCGGACGCCGTGCCGGTCCTGGCCTAGCTGGTCGCAGCGCAACCGGCGCACGCCGCGCGGCAGCGGCGTATTTTGCTGCGCCATGCGACGCCTTGGGAGGCAGGGCATGCTGGCGCTTGCCGCCGCATGCGCAATCTTCGTGCTTGGTGCCACCGGCACCGCACAGGCCCAGTTGCCGGGCCTGCCTCAGCTGCCCGGGCTGCCGGGCCTGCCCGCCGACACCCCGGTTCAGCCCTATGGGACGAACGACGGCGGCGGTTTCTGGAACATCCTGCCTCCGGGGCAGAACGGCCATGCGTCGGCCGCGGACCTGGGCGCGTTCTTCGCCGCCTGCCCACCGCCGAAGACGAACTGCCCCAACGCGCCGCGGCCGAAGCACTCCTCCAAGGAGCTGCAGATGTACGGCGATCTGGTCTATGCCTCCCCCGGCCTGAAAGCCGCCGACATCCCCAAGTACTTCAAGGACGCCACCTTCGGCGTGAAGCAGAACGAGGCCGAGCGCATCTATTCGCCGCCCGGCCGCGACGACGTGACGATCGTCCGCGACAGCAACTTCGGCGTCCCGCACATCTACGGCAAGACGCGCGCCGGCACCCTCTTCGGGCTGGGCTACGTGGGCGCCGAGGACCGCCTCTTCGTGATGGATGCGCTCCGCCACGCGGGTCGCGGTGAGCTGTCGAGCTTCGCCGGCGGCGCGGCCGGCAATCGCGCGCAGGACCACACGCAGTGGCAGCTCGCGCCCTACACGGAGGCCGACCTCCAGCGCCAGTTCGACCTCGGCGACGACGTCTACGGCGCGGCCGGCGCGGCCCTCCAGGACGACGTGACCAACTACGTGGCGGGGATCAACCGCTACATCACCGAGGCGCGCGTGAACCCGCTGAAGATGCCGGGCGAGTACGCGGCGATCGGCAAGCCGGGACCCGACGACTGGAAGGTCACCGACGTAATTGCCACGGCCAGCCTGATCGGTGGGATCTTCGGGAAGGGCGGCGGCCGCGAGCTCGACTCCGCGCTCCTGCTCCAGGACGCCCAGAAGCGATTTGGGAAGAAGCGCGGCAAGCGCGTGTGGGCGGATCTCCGCAGCGCCGAGGACCCAGAGGCGCCGGTAACCGTTAAGAAGAAGCGCTTCCCGTACCGGGCCGAGCCCAGGAAGCTGCGGCCAGGCGGCGTGGCGCTGCCGGACCGCGGCAGCGTGCACAAGGTCGACGTGGTGAAGGGCAGCGCCGCGGCAAGCGCCAGCGGACGGGAGGACACTGGCCTTGGCGGGCTGCTGGCCTTCCCGCACTCGAGCTCGAACGCGTTGCTCGTGTCCGGCCGGGAGTCGAAGTCGGGGACGCCGATAGCCGTGATCGGTCCGCAGACGGCGTACTTCGCTCCGCAGCTCCTGATGGACGTGGACGTGCACGGGCCCGGCATGGACGCGACCGGCGCCACCTTCGCCGGCGTCAGCCTCTACGTGCTGCTCGGGCACGGACGCGACTACGCCTGGAGCGCCACCTCCGCGGGCCAGGACATCATCGACGCGTTCGCGATCCCGCTCTGCGAAACCGACGGCTCCGCGCCGACGGTCAACTCAACGCACTACATGTTCCGCGGCCAGTGCCTGCCTA
>JAXDJP010000430.1:0-3143 GCA_034665645.1 Actinomycetota bacterium
TGGCGGTGTCGGCGTTAGTGCTGGTGGCACTCGTCGGACGCACCATCAGCGAGTCGGTGACCACCTCCGCGGCGGCGCGGGCCGGGGAGGTCGCCGCCGAGGTGGCCAACACCGGTAGCCCGCCCCAGCTGAGCGGTTCCGACGACGGGGTGCTCATCCAGGTCGTCCGGGGAGCGTCCGTCGTCGCGGCGAGCCCCGCTCTCAGGGGAGTGCCGCCGCTCACCTCGAGCCATCCACCTCCGGGCGGGACCGTCGTCGCGACCCTCGACGGGGCACGGATCGGTCAGGACGGCGACAGCTTCGCCGTCGTGACCCTCGGCGTGCCGCCGTCCACCGGGGACGACCGGATCATCGCCGTCCAATCCCTTGCCGTGGCCGAGAACACCCAGCAGTTGGTGTTCCGGCTCGCTGTGATCGGTGTGCCGGCCCTGCTCGCGGTGGTGGGCCTGGCGACGTGGTTCTCGCTGGGGCGGGCGCTGCAACCGGTCGAGTCCATCCGAGCCCGCACGGCCGGGATCGGGGCGGCCGACCTGTCCGCCCGGGTGCCGGTGCCGGCCTCCCGGGACGAGATCGCCGCACTGGCCCGAACGATGAACGCGATGCTCGGCCGGCTCGAGTCGTCGGTGACCAAGCAGCGGGCGTTCGTATCCGACGCGGGCCACGAGATGCGCAGTCCGCTCGCCGCGATCAGGACCGAGATCGAGGTCGCCGAGCGGGCCGGGGTGGGGGACCGGACCCTGCCGGCCGTGCAGGCGGAGGCCGCGCGGCTGGAGCGTCTGGTGGAGGACCTCCTGCTGCTGGCCCGCGCCGACGAGGGCGCGGTGGCGCATCGTCGCGGCGATGTCGATCTCGACGACCTGGTCGATGCGGAGTACCGGCGGCTGCGTGACCGGTCGACGCCGGCCGTCTCCGCTGACGTGCGCCCGGCCCGCGTCCTCGGCGACCGCCCGGCACTGGGCCGCGTCGTGCGCAACCTCGTCGACAACGCCGTCCGTCATGCGGCCGGCCGGGTGTACCTCGCCTGCGGCATGTCCGCCGACGGCGCGTGGATCGAGGTGACCGACGACGGTCCTGGCGTTCCCGACGAGCAGCGGGAGCGGGTTTTCGAACGGTTCGTCCGGCTGGACGAGTCCCGAGCCCGGGAGGACGGCGGTACGGGTCTCGGCCTGGCCATCGTCCGGGAGGTCGTCCAGGCGCACGGCGGCACGGTGACCGTCGACGGTGCCGGCCGCCTACCGGGGGCGCACGTGGTGGTGCGGCTGCCGGCGGCTCAGCGGCCGTCGGATGCGAGCAGGTAACCGGCGCCCCGCACCGTTCGGATGCGGGTCCGGCCCTCGGGGCTGTCCAGTTTGCGCCGCAGATAGCTCACGTAGGTCTCGACGATGTTCACGTCGCCGTCGTAGTTGCTGTCCCAGACCGCCCGCAGGATCTCGGTCTTGGTGACCACCACGTCGGGCTGGGTCATGAGGTGCTCGAGGACGGCGAACTCCCGCGGGGTCAGGGTCACGTCGACTCCATCGCGGGTGAGGTGCCGCCGGGCGGGATCGAGCTCGAGGTCACCGACCCGCAACGTGGCGGGTCGCGCCGGCGCACCCCGGCGGACGAGGGAGCGGAGCCGGGCGACCAGGACCACGAAGGAGAACGGCTTGGTGAGGTAGTCGTCGGCGCCCAGGTCGAAGGCGTCCGCCTCGTCGTACTCGCCGTCCTTGGCGGTCAGCATGAGCACCGGCGTCCAGATCTCGGCCGCGCGCAGTTCCTGCAGCACGCGGTATCCCTGCAGGCCGGGCAGCATGATGTCGAGGACGATGACGGCGTAGTCGCCGGACAGCGCTGCGTCCCGCCCGGTGAGCCCGTCGTGCGCGAGGTCGACGGCGAATCCCTCCGCCTGCAGTCCCCGTGCCAGCGACCGCGCCAGGCCGATTTCGTCATCGACGATCAAGACCCGCATGCGGCGATGGTCCCCTGTGCGTGCTGAGAGTGTCCTCAGCACGGACAGGGAGGCGCTCATCGGGCGAGCGCCGCGGCGGCCTCGGCCTCCGGAACCGCCGCCTGGTCCCGCTTGGTCACGTCCCGACATCTGCGACGACGGTCCTGGCATCCCCGCCGGCCTGGACAGGCTGGTGTTCGAACCGGGGTGGCGTGCCGATCCGGTCGACGGCCACGACGGCGCCGGGCTCGGGCTGGGGCTGGCCCGTCGGCTGGTCGGTGGTGCCGGGGGTGAGCTGCGCCTCGACGAGACGACGGGCGGAGCGGTCTTCGTCCTGGATCTCCCGGCCGGGTGAGCCGGCCGGCTCTTCCCGGTGACGCCGTGCGGCGCCACCGGGACGGGACTCAGCCGGCTTCGGCGGCCAGCGGCTGCAGGACCGGGGGACCCCAGAACAGGGCGTTGGCGCGCTCGAGGTCCCGTTCGAAGTCGACCTCGACGGCCGAGAACGCCGAGATGTCGAGCGGCCGGAACCGGACACCCTCCAGCGCGATCGCGGTCTCGATCGCCCGCTCGAAGTAGTCCTGATCGCCGCAGGCGGCGAGGTGCGCGATCAGGGCGGGCTTGTCCGCGCTGGAGACGTAGTTGATGCCGACGGCCTCCCCGAGACCCCCGACGACGGTCTTGGACAGCTCACGGATGTATCCCTCGCCGTCGAGGGTGTACTTGATCTCCTCCTCGGCGACGGTCGCGGTGTCGACGCAGACGAAGCTCTCGTCGGCCCGTACGGCGCTGAGGACGTGCTCGAGAACGGCAGGGTCGAAGACGACGTCGCCGTTCATCCACAGGACACCGCCGTCCCGGGAGTTGGACAGCCCGCGCCACAGGCTCTTCGAGGTGTTCGTGCTGGCGTAGTGCGGGTTGTAGGCGAAGCGCACGTCGGGGGAGGCCGCCATCAGGAGGTCGCTGCTGAAGCCGACGACGACGGTGATGTCGGTGTCGGCGCCGAAGGCCTCACGCAGGGCGTCGAGCTGACGCCGCTGGATCGTCCGCCCGTCGCGCAGCGTGGTCAGCGGCTTGGGGGTGGACCGGCCGAGGCGGGTGCCCATGCCGGCTGCCAGGATCACCGCCTGGACCGGGGGGTGCAGGTGCCGTGGCGCCGCGGTGCGGGCCAGATCTCGCGGAGAGCTCGTCAGGGCTCGGTCGGTGGTCCGCACGT
>JAXDJP010000431.1:0-2932 GCA_034665645.1 Actinomycetota bacterium
CGAGCGGGTGTCTCCGCCGTACCCATCCACGGCGGACGGTCGCAGTCGCAGCGCGACCGGGCCCTCGCGTCGTTCGCGGGAGGCGCCGTCCAGGCCCTCGTCGCCACGGACGTGGCCGCCCGCGGGATCCACGTCGACAACGTCGGCTGCGTCGTCCACTTCGACGTCGCCGGCGACCACAAGGACTACGTCCACCGCTCCGGTCGCACCGGACGGGCCGGCGCCGAGGGCGTCGTCGTGTCCTTCGTCACCGACGCGGACGTCGCCAAGGTGCGTCAGCTGCAGAAGGCGCTCGACATGCCGCTCGAGCGAGCCGCGGCGCGCTCGCACGGCACGCCTTCGCGTGCGGCGACCGCGACGGCCGCTCCCCACCGAGGGCAGCCCTCGCGCCGCCGCGGCCGGGGCCGAGGTCGCGGGTAGCGCAGCTTCCTAGGGCGCGCTGCGCCCCAGGACCGCGAGCAAGCGGGATTGGGCGTCCATAGCCGGAGAGAGATCCGGTGTCGTCCCGAACATCCCGCTGCCGCGGAGCAGATCGGCCTGGGGCTCGACCTCGGCCCAGCACGCTTCCACGAGTGCCGGGTCGAGCGTCGCGTCCTGGCCGGTGGCGACGGCGAGGTCCCAACCGTGGATCAGCACGTCGATGAACCGGTGGCCGGCGTAGACCGATCCCGGTACGGGGCCGTAGGAGACGGCGCAGGGCGCGTCGAGCGCTCCCGGTGCCTCGAACGCGGCGGCGGCCGCTTCTGCGGACGCCTCATACTCCTGCAGCGGGACGGCGCCGAGGAGGTCGCCGTCGAGGCGCGAGCCGACGCTCTCGATGGTGGCGCCGGCGGCGAGCGCCTCGGCCCACCAGTTCCCGACGACGATGTGGTTGACGAGCTCGCGGACGTTCCACTCCGCGCACGGCGTGGCCCGCGTCCACTGGTCCCGGCCGATGCCGGCCACGACGTCGCGGGTCGTCTCGAGCGCGGCCCGGTGCAGCTTGGCGATGTCAGGCATCCGTCACCCCTTCACGTAGGAGAACTTCTCGGCGACCTTGCCGTCGCGGACCCGGAAGACGTCGACGCCACGGACGTGACCGCCGTCCCACGAGTAGCGCCACAGCTGGACCACACGGTCGCCGCTGCCGAAGGTCTCCTCGGCCTCGAAGGTGGCGCCGGCATCGTCGAAGATCGGCTGCCAGGCGACTCGCACCGCGTCCTTGCCGACGTGGCGGGCGCCGTCCGGCGCGGGACCGGTGGCATCGAACACGACGTCGTCGGTGACGAGGTCGAGGGTGGCCTCGAGGTCGTGGGCTCCCCACGCGGCACCGAACGCGTCCACCACGGCGAGGGGATCCGTCACTGGCTGCTATCCTGACTTACCAGTAGGTAAGCATCAAGGACAGAGCGGGCGGCCATGGCGATGCGAGGACGACGAGGAGGCGGCACCGCCACGGAGATCCTCGACGTGACCGAACGGCTCGTGCAGACCCGCGGGTTCAACGGGTTCAGCTACGCCGACGCCGCGGCGGAGCTGGCGATCACCAAGGCCGCGCTCCACTACCACTTCCCGGGCAAGGCCGAGCTGGGGGAGGCGCTCGTCGTCCGCTACGCGGCGCGCTTCGCGGCAGCCCTCGCACAGGTCGACGAGGAGGTGGCGGAAGCGCCGCGGAAGCTGGAGGCCTACGCCCGTCTGTACCTCGATGTCCTGCGGCGCGATCGGGTGTGTCTCTGCGGGATGCTGGCGGCGGAGTACCAGACGCTCCCGGAGACGATGCAGGCCGCGGTCAGCCGGTTCTTCGACGAGAACGAAGCGTGGCTGACGGCCGTGCTCGACGACGGGCGTCGTGCCGGGACGCTGGCGTTCGCCGGCTCGACCAGCGACGTCGCCCGCATGATCATCGGCTCCCTCGAAGGCGCCATGCTCGTGGCCCGCCTTTACGGCGACCTCGGACGGTTCGAGGCGACGGCCGAGCGGATCGTCGTGGGACTCGCCGCGCCCTGAGGACCGCGGCCGTTCACTCGCGACGGCCGGAGAACACGTCCTCTTCGGCCTGGTGCCACGCCGGATGGTCACCCGCGGTCTCGACGTTGAAGCCGTACTCGTAGACGAGGGCGCCGCCGTACATCGCGCCGAACGAGACGAGCAGCGCGATCACAACGGACAGCACGGCGATGCCGCCCGGCGTGACCGCCTTGTCGTTGTGCTCGCTGATCCGCCACGCGATGTCCGCCAGCGCGAGGACCGTCACCGCGACCATCGCGGTGGCGTGGGTGTTGATCGTGCGCCGCGCCTGCGTCCCCGCCTCCGACGACTTCCATGCGTCCCACAGCCCCGTGATCGCGGTGAACACCGAGACCGCGGCCCCACCCACGAACGTGTACGTGCCCGCGTGCCACAGCTCCCTCGCCCATGTGTGGTCGTCGCCGGCGACCACGGAGATGACGTCGAAGACGGCGGCGAGGATGTACGCCGCGATCGGGAGGTCGGTGAGCGGGGGATGCAACGGCTTCCCCGACCAGCCCCGCACGCCCTTGAACGTGCGCCCCTTCATCGTGAGCGTCGGCCGGACGGAGAACTTCCTCATCGCTTCCTCCTGGTCGTGCTCACCGGCTGATGCCGGTGAGGGCGAAGAACTCCTGACGGGAGCGCCCGTCGTCGCGGAGCACGCCGTGCACCGCGGAGGTCATCGTCCGCGCCCCCTGCGCCTTCACACCTCGGAGCGACATGCAGAGGTGCTCGGCCTCGACGACCACGCCGACGCCCTTGGGCCGGACGTGCTCGTCGAGCCAGTCGGCCACCTGCTGGGTGAGTCGCTCCTGGACCTGCAGGCGCCGCGCGAACAACTCGACGATGCGGGCCAGCTTGGACAGCCCGAGGATCCGGCCGCCGGGGATGTAGCCGACGTGGGCCACGCCGTGGAAGGGGAGCAGGTGGTGCTGGCACAGCG
>JAXDJP010000432.1:0-2654 GCA_034665645.1 Actinomycetota bacterium
TACGGTCGGCCCGCTCTGCGCACACACTGGGAAGCTTCCCATGCGGTGGAGACGGCGCGCGCCTCAGTCCGCGGCACGGGCAAGTCGTGCATCGCCCGTCTGGGCGAAGAGGACACTGAGCGGGGCCTCGGCGCCGTGCGGCACGATCACGATCGGGCAGACGGCTGTGCGCATCAGACTTCCCGAGACCTCGCCGAGTAGCACCGCCGGCGCCGGTCCGTAGTTGCGGGAGCCGATCACCATCAGATCGGCCACCTCCGACTCGAGCGTGAGTTCATCTGCGGGATCGCCGACGAGGAAGGCGGCCTCGGCGCCGGGGACACCGTCGACGGCGCGTTCGAGCTCCTGCCGTGCGGCGCCTTCTGCGTCTTGCGTGATCCGCACGAAGCCCGGCGGGGCGAGCAGCGAGCGAGGTGACGGCCAATCGCGCGAAAAGACACGGCTTACCCGCAGCGATGACCCGGTGGCGCGCGCGATCAATGCTGCCGCGCGAAGGGCTGCGCGAGCGCCTGCAGAGCCGTCGAACGCTGCTGCGATCCGGCCGATGGGCATCTGCGGGCGCAGGCGGTAACCCTGTGGAGCAAGGGCGACGGAACAGGGCGCCCCTTGAAGCAGACGCCACACCGTGCTGCCGGGTCGTAGACGACCGAAGTAGCCCGCGTGGCTGGAGCCGACGACGATCAGCGCGGCGTCCGCGTGGGCGGCGGCCCTGAATAGCGCCCGGGCCGGGGCGGGGTCGGCGACGACGATCCGGCGCACGCCCGACACATCGCTCAGCGGCTCGCAGAGTCGCTCGAGGGCCTCTTCGGCCGCGTCGTGCAGCGCGCCGCGCATGGCGAAGTTGAAATGTGCCTCGGGGTCGTCGTCGAAGGGAAAAGCGCAGACAGCCACGATCTCGGCACCGGCGGAACGCGCGAGTTCCCCCGCGAGCGCGATCGCGTCTTCTGAGCGGGGGGTGTCGTCGACGCCGACGATGATGGTGGCCACTGGTTGCCTCCGATGCGGAACGTGTACCACCGAAGCTAGGGGCTTCGCGGCTGGCTGGCATCCGTTGCCTCCCCGGAGACCGTTGCGGGCTTCCACGGATACGTCCCCGGAGCACCGCACGCTCAGGCTTGAGCCACGGTCGCGGCGGGTAGACGCTATGGACGTCCAATTCCACGCCTCCGGGCCCCCAGGCGATCACGATGGATGAACGTCGGATGCGACGACTGCTGCAGGTCGGGCGGTCGCTGATCACGGAGCTCGACCCGGAAACGGTGTTCGAACGCCTGCTCGAAGTGGCGCGTGAGCTTACGGGCGCCCGCTACGCGGCAATCGGCGTGCTGGACGAACGCGGCGAATCCCTGGAGCGCTTCCTGACAGCGGGGATCGACGAGGAGACGCACCGTGCGATCGGGGAGCTCCCTCACGGGCGCGGAGTTCTCGGTGTGCTGACGAAACATCGGCAGCCGCTGCGGTTGACGGACGTCGGCGCCCACCCGCAGTCGTACGGCTTTCCCCTGGCGCATCCGCCGATGACCACGTTCCTGGGCGTGCCGATCGTCGTCGCGGGTGAGGCATGGGGCACGCTCTACTTGACCGAGAAGGCCGACGGCGACTTCACGGCGGACGACGAGTCGGCAGCCGTCGTGCTCGCCGATTGGGCGGCGATCGCGATCGCCAACGCCCGGCTATATCGCACGATGCGCGAGCGCCGTGACGAGCTCGAGCGCTCGATCCGCGGCCTCGAGGCGACGACCGAGATCAGTCGCGCGCTGGGCGGGATGACCGACCTGGGTCGTGTGCTGGAGCTGGTCGTCAAGCGTTCGCGCGCGCTGCTGGGAGCCCGTGCGGCGGAGATCGCGCTGCTTGACGGCGACGAGTTCGTGATCACCGCGGTTGCGGGTGAAGGCGTGGAAGGCCTCAAGGGCACACGGCTGCCGATCGAGACGTCGCTCGCCGGTCAGGCGCTGAAGTCCGGGCGCGTGCAGCGCTTCGCCGAGATCCCGCACGAGACGTTCGCCTATCGCCATCTCGGCGCCCGCACCGCGATGGTCACGCCGATGGCGTTCCGCAACCGCCCGCTCGGCTTCCTGATCGTGTTCGACCGGCAGCAGGGTGACCGGCCGTTCAACGAGGACGACGAGCGGCTGCTTGAAGCGTTCGCCGCGAGCGCAGCGATCGCCGTCGCCACGGCCCAGAACGCGAGCGACGAGGCGCTGCGCCGCAGCCTCGAGGCCTCCGAGGCCGAGCGGAGTCGGTGGGCGCGCGAGTTGCACGACGAGACACTGCAGCAACTCGGAGGCCTGCGCGTGCTGCTCTCAGGCGCACGTCGCAGCGGCGACCGGCAACGGATCGACACTGCGGTCACAGAGGCGATCGACCTGATTACCGGAGGCATCGGCGATTTGCGCGCACTGATCGCCGACCTTCGGCCCGCGGCTCTGGACGAGCTCGGCGTCAAGCCCGCGCTCGAGTCGCTCGCTGCCAGAGTGGCGCGAGAGCACGAGATCGAGGTCGACTTCCAGATCGATCTCGCCTACGACGAGGGGCGCTCAGAGACTCGGCACAGCGCCGAGATCGAGTCGACGATCTACCGCCTCGTCCAGGAGGCCCTCACCAACGTGGTCAAGCACTCGGAGGCCAGCCGGGTGGTGATCTACGTGAGCGAT
>JAXDJP010000433.1:0-3652 GCA_034665645.1 Actinomycetota bacterium
AGCGCCGGCTCCCGGTTGAGGATGCGGCCGAACCGGAACAGCTCGTCCTCGACCTCGTCCAGCGCCTTGGCGTGCTCGGCTCCGGCGAACAGGGCCTGGGCGGCCATCTGGTCGGCGGCGTCGACCAGGTCGGCCGGCCTGCTCCAGGAGGCGCGCACGAGCGCCTCGACGATCTCCTTCGTCGGGTCCGACAGCGACGACGAACCGAGCACGTCGGCCGCCAGCTGGGCCCGCCGGTCACCGTGCACAGCAGGGTCGCTGAGCATGCGACGCAGCCGGGGGTTGGCTTCGAGCAGACCGAGGATCGCGAACAGCTCCTCGGCGACCGTGCGCTGCTCCGCCGCGTCTTTCTTCGATCCGCCGGTGAGCAGCGAGTCCAGCTGCTCACGCACGACGGCAAGGGACGCCCTGCTCACCCCCTGCATCAGCGCGCTCCGTGCGGTTCGCGAGCTGACGCACCGGCCTCGAAGCCCTCGAGGAACCGGTCGACGACGCGGCTCTGCATCTCGTCGTCGTCCAACGACTCGCCGACGATGCGCCCCGCGAGCTCGGTCGCCAGCCGCCCGAGGTCGGCCCGCAGGGCCGCGACAACCTGCTCGCGTTCCGCCGCGAGCTGCTCCTCGCCGCGATTGCGAACCCGATCGGCTTCCTCCTGGGCCTTGGTCCGGAGCTCCTCGATGATGGCCCGGCCCTCGGCCCTCGCCTCCTCGCGGATCCGGCTCGCGTCAACCTTCGTCTGCTCCAGCAGCTCGCGGTACTCGGCCTCGGCGGCCTCGAGACGTTCCTTCGCCTCCTGGCTGTCCTTGATGGACCGGTCGATCATGTCCTGTCGCGCGGTCATGGCTTTGGACAACGGCGGCAGCACGTACCTGTGGATCAGCCACAGGAGGATGGCGAAGGCGACCAGCTCAGCGATGAACGTGCCGTTCGGGACGAGGAAGTTGCTCTCCTCTTCCTTGGCCGCGGCAGCGATGACCAGTGTGGATGCGGACATCGGCCTGCTACTTGCCGAGAACGAAGACGAAGTAGGCCATGAACCCCAGGTTGATGAAGTACATGGCCTCGACGAGGCCGACCGTCAGGAACAGGATCGGGAACAGCTGCGCCCGGGCCTCGGGCTGACGGGCGACGCCCGCGATGGTCTGCGCGCCGGCAAGGCCGTCGCCGACGGCCGCGCCGATGGCGCCACCGCCCAGGGCGAGGCCACCGCCTACCAGTGCGCCCGCGGTCTTGATCGCGGATACGAGTTCGGGATCTGCTGCCACTGTGACTCCTCGGTTCGGGGCTCCGGGTCGGAAGGAGCCTCGGGTCTGCGGTTGGTGTGAAAACCCGGTGACGGGATCGAACGCTCAGCCGTGCAAGTGTCGTCCGGACGCGCTCATGAAGCGCTGGCGGGGGTCGGTCAGTGCTCCTCCTCACCGAGCGCGAACCCGAAGTACAGGATCGTCAGCAGCGCGAAGATGAACGCCTGGATCACGCCGATGATCGCGTCGAATCCTTTCCAGAGGCCGTTGGGCAGCCACAGGAGCCAGGACGGCATCAGACCGATGAGGGCGATCATGATCCCGCCGGCGAAGATGTTGCCGAAGAGTCGGAGGGCCAGCGTGAACGGCTTGACGATCTCCTCGAGCACCGTCAGCGGGATCAGCGCGGCGTAGGGCTGGGCGTAGTGCTTGAAGTAGGCCCCCAGCCCGCGCTGCTTGATGTGCGCGAGGTGCACCCAGAACACGACCAGGAGAGAGAGTGCCAGGGTCATGTTGATGTCGGCTGACGGCGACACCAGGTAGTGCTCTGTCGGGATGAGCTCCAGCCAGTTGGCGATGAGGATGAACAGGAACAAGGTGACCGCAAGGGGTACGACGAAGGGCGCCACCGGACCCATCGCGGACTCGACCTGCTTCTGGACTGCCCCGACGATGGTCTCCCAGGCCAGCTGGAGCTTGCCGGGGCGCCCGCTGCTCGCCCGTCGGGCCATGTAGAACCCGAGCCCGAAAACGATCAAGCCGGCCAACACGGACGAGTAGACCGTGTCCACGTTGATGGTCATGCCCAGAACCGTGGCCGTGCGGTGGTGGCCGACCTCGATGTTCCCGGCGGCCAGGACGACGTCCGTGCCGATCATGCCCGCCGCACCTCTCGGATCAGCCCACCGAACACCGTGCTCATGATCAGCAGCTGGAAGGCTGCGAGCCCGACGAAGACGACCCAGCCGTGCGGCTGGTAGATGAGGGCGATGGCGAAGGCGATCGCGGAAACCACGACGAGCCTGCGGAGCATGCTCATGGTCAGGGCCTTGCGGTTGGGCTCGCCGGCGGCGACCGACGACGCGAGCGACCGCTGCACCAGCTGCATGTTGACGACACCGAGTGCGAGGCCGACGCAGAGCAGGACTCCCGCGTCGAAGAGATCGGCGAAGGACAGCACGACCAGGCTCACCAGCCCTCCGACGGCCGCGATGACCAGTGCGTAGTTGTACTTTCGCGCGGCCGCCTTGAGCGCGTCGCGGCTGTCGGTGGAGGTGTCTCCGCTCACCGGAAGAACCTCCTGATGATCGAGCGCGTAGCCAGCACAGCGGCCATCGTTCCGAGCACGAGCCCCAGGAAGACGAACACGTGGGGCGCACCGGTCGTGTCGTCGACGAGCAGGCCGAGACCGGCTCCACCGACGACGAGCGCGGCGCTCAGCGTGGCGATCCCGGTCAGCGCCCCGAACATCGCCATGGCGCTGCGATCCGAGGAGTTGTCGGACACAGCGACCACCTCGACATGGTCAGGGAAAGTGATCACGGGCCGGTCGACGACGGTGTCGAGCCGGGGGTGAGCGGTCATCGTCTCGGCCTCGTCCGTAGGTCGCGGATGGGTCGGTCAGGTGGCATCCGGCAGGCTGTGCGGCGGCAGCTTGCCGTTACGAAAACCTAGCACCAGGCCGATCCCCGCCGGACCTCGGGCTGGTGCGGGAGATCGCTCCACCGCGCCGTCATCGTCACGGTGCTGCGCCGGACCGGGTCCCGGTGAACGACCCCTTGCCCCGACGGAGCCGCGGGATGTTCATGGTGAGAACGGAGGCCGCGATGATCATGAGAACGAGGCTGATCACCATGGTGGACGTGTCCAGGAAGACGAAGGCCGTCGCCCCGTAGGACAGGACGGCGGACCAGAGATACATCACCAGCACGGCTCTGGCGTGGGAGTGGCCGAGCTCGAGCAGCCGGTGATGCAGGTGCTGCTTGTCCGCGGCGAAGGGTGAGCGCCCCGCGCGGGTCCGCCGCACGACCGCGAGCAGCAGGTCGACGAAGGGCACCAGGAGGACGGCGACCGGCAGGAGCAACGGGAGGATCGCCGGCGCGATGTCGAGGGTCACCCGGTTGGGGTCGACGCTGCCGGTGAGGGTGATGGTCGAGGAGGCCAGCAACAGGCCGATGAGCATCGAGCCGGAGTCGCCCATGAAGACCCTGGCTGGGCTGAAGTTGTGCGGCAGGAAGCCCAGGCACACCCCCACCAGGGCGGCAGTCACCAGCGTTGACGCAGTGGCCCGCTGCAGATCCTGGTCGACGGCGAGCAGGTAGGAGAACGCAAAGAACGCAGCGGCCGCGATGGTGACGATGCCGGCGGCCAGACCGTCCAGCCCGTCGACGAAATTGACGGCGTTGATC
>JAXDJP010000434.1:0-3499 GCA_034665645.1 Actinomycetota bacterium
CCTCGACGACGAGGGCATCGATCGTGTCCGAAGGTAGCGACATCGTGGGCCGCCTCCTTCAGACGGTAGAGGGAGTGTAGTTTCCTCGCCTTGCGAATGGCCTTACAAGCCCGCCAGCGTGGCCTACAATGGCCCCTGGCGGGCTTTTCGTTGGGCAAAGAGAAGGGGGGGCGCCGCCTGCCCTCTACGCGACGCCCCGGACCGAGAGAAGGGTGACGGGAGGCTCAACCCCGTCGCGTACTAGCCATCTGCTAACCGGCAGACAATAAAGGTTGAGCCGAGTTTGGTGAGCGAACCGAGCGAGTCTGAGGCAGCGGCGACGGTGGCGTCAACTGAGCCTGTTCCCAGAGGTCGGCGAGGGCGGCATCGACGCGGGCGAAGGCCTGTTGGAGAGGGCGCGGGAGCGTCTCCGGCGGGTCGGCCCAGGCGGCTGCCCCGGGGCGGAGGAGACGCAGGTAGACCTTTGAGAAGAAGAGAGCGACGCGCCGGCCCAGCGCTGTGATCGTGTAGCGGGTGGTGTGCGGGACCCGCTGGAGGAGGCCCTTGAGCCGCAGGCGCCGGAGGTCGTAGCTCATGGCGCCGCGGGAATAGGTGGTCAGGTCGCGGCCGAGGAGGGAGGCGACCAGTGGGCGGAGGTCTCGGTTGCGGAAGCCGTCGGGCAGGTGAGCGAAGTGGCAGAGTCCCTGGAAGAGGGCCATCACCCGCGGGTCCCCGAAGCGCAGGGCCGCGACGCGCTGACCAGCCTCGACGGTCGGCTGCTGCAGGCGGTCGAGTACGTCCTGCCGCAGGACACAGGACTGACTGACCCGCTCGACCTCCAGGAGCTGCTGGTTGATGGCGTCACCGACGGTGCGGAGGTGGGCGAGGCTGGCGAGCCCTTTGCGGACGGCGAAGTCGGTCGGGTCATTGATGGTCGTCTCGGTGCGCAGCGCGCGCTCTTCCTTGAAGTACTGCTTGACGTGGGAGTGCTTGTACGCGACGTGCAAGCTCGGCGTCACGCCCGCGGTCACGACGCGGGTCCGGTAGCCGGGCGCGGGCGCCGGCGTGCGGCGGGTCAGGCGCGTGGGAAAGAGCAAGCTGACGCGGTCGGGCCGCCCCAAGTCGAGATTCTCCCGGATCACCGCCTCGAAGAAGTGGCGACCCTGGAGGGGGCGGGTGAAGACTTGGGTGAGGCTGACTTCGACCTGCCAGAGGCTGAGCTGATGCTGGTAGCCGGCCGCCCGGTCCGCGGGGGTCAGGGGCCAGGGCAGCCGTGCTGCCCAGCGGGCGAAGAAGCGCTGCACGTCGGCCGGCCCGAGCCGATCGCAGATCCGCTGGAGTCGTTCGGGGTCGGCGCAGGCCAGGAAGCCGTTGTCGAGGCTCTCGAAGGCCAGGCCCGCCTGGCGGAGCTGCTGCTTGGCCCACTCGTGGCCGTTGAGACACAGCTTCACCGGATAGGGCAGGTAGCTGCCGACCTTCAGGAAGGCCGGTCCCCACTCCGGATCCTGGACGTAGAAGTAGTAGTGGTTGACCGCGACGGGCTGACGGGTGAAGGCGAAATGCACCCCGCCCTGGGGACCGGTCCGCTTCTGGGCCCTGAAGGAGGACATCTTCTCCTGGGCGACCCCGATGAACACCACGCCGTCCGCGAGCGGCCGCTCGGTGCGCAGTTGGCCGGCCAGGTCATCCTTCCGCTGGCCTCGCTCGAAGTGCACGATCGGGATCCCCTGCTGGCGGGCGAACGCGGCGACCGCTCCGGTGAAGCGATCGTGGAGGGGCGGGAACAAGGCCGGCGAGGGGATCAGATTACCCAGGTGCTCGCGCAAGAACCAGCACAGTTGCCCGGGAGTCTGAAGTGTCGGCACGTAGCCGTTGACGTACAGCCGGTCCAGGCAGCGAACCGACAAGGTCACCTCGTCTTGGAGTATGCTGGCGACGTTGGCGCTCATCAGCGGGGCCTCCTGCAAGGGTGGGTGAATCACCCCGATGATGCCACGCCACCGACGCCGGCGGCTGACCCGCGCGGGTCCGCCGCCGTTTCAGCGGTCCTCCGCCAGCGTACTCGTCGGTTTGAGGCGAAGCTTCGCTAGTTGTTCATAGCCGTATGCTGCGGACATCGGCCCCAATAATGCGACCGGTCGGCCTGGCACAGATCGGTAATGAAGCTTCCCCTTAGTGGTCCATTCCGAAAGTTTGTGTGGAGTCGTCGGTGGGTGTAAGTTGGGCATCGTGGGGAGGAGCGATGCCCAGACCGTATCCACTTTATCGGCCGGAGTTGGCGGCGGCGGACGTGGAGCTGTTGGAAGGGCTGGTCCGTCGGACGAGCCTGGCACACCGGGTCGTGCAGCGCGCCAAGCTGGCGTTGTTGCTGCACCGCGAGCCGGGAATCGGGAATCGGGAGGCGGCGCGCCGGTTGGGGCAGCATCCGAACTGGGTTTGCACCTGGCGCAAACGCTGGGCCGAAGAGGGATTTGCGCTGGCAGCGCTGGAAGATCGGCCGCGATCGGGGCGCCCGGCCGCGGTTTCCCCCCCTGGCGCGGGCGCTGGTCACGGCGGTGGCCTGTGAGTTGCCGGCCGAGCGGGGCCAGCCGGTGAGTCGGTACAGCCTCGGGGATATCCTCGAGCTGGTCCGGCAGGAGCCTGTCGGCGCCGTGCTCAGCCGGACGAGCGTCTGGCGGATCCTCGATCAGGATGCGCTCAAGCCCTGGCGCTATCGGATGTGGCTGTTCCCGCGCGATCCCGCCTTCGCCACGAAGGCGGGGCGCGTGCTTGACCTCTACGCCGGTTGGTGGGAGGGGCGGCCCCTCGGGGCCGGCGACTACGTCCTCAGCGCCGACGAGAAGACGAGCATTCAAGCCCGCTGCCGCTGCCAGCCCAGCCGGCCGCCGCGCCCCGGGCGCCCGGCCTTGGTCGAGCACGAGTACGAGCGCCGCGGCGCCGTCCAGTACCTGGCCGCCTGGGACGTCCGGCGCGGGCTGGTCCACGGCCGGTGCGAGGCCCACACCGGCATCGACCCCTTTGGTCGCCTGGTCGAGCAGGTCATGACCCAGGAGCCCTATCGCTCGGCCGAGCGGGTCTTCTGGATCGTCGACAACGGCTCCTCCCATCGTGGTCGGGCCGCCGTCGAGCGCCTCCAAGGGCAGTATCGCAACCTGATCGTCGTCCATCTGCCCGTCCACGCCAGTTGGCTGAACCAGATCGAGATCTACTTCTCGATCGTAGAGCGCAAGGTCCTGACCCCCAACGACTTCCCCGACTGCGCCGCCGTCGCCGACCGCTTGCAGGCCTTCGCGGATCGCGTCAATCAGCAACCCAAGCCGTTCGCCTGGCGCTTCACCCGCGCCGATCTTGACCGCTGGCTGGCCGAGCGCTCCGCCGACCTCAGGTCCCTCCGGACCGCCGCTTGACTTCACAGGGACTTCCGGAATGGATCACTTAGTCAGGGGCGCGCTCCCAGATATCGACGTCGAGATCTTCCCCAAGCGCGACGAGCTGAGTGCCGGCGCCCGGGTCGGCAACC
>JAXDJP010000435.1:0-3600 GCA_034665645.1 Actinomycetota bacterium
GAATCAGAGCCCGCGGTGGATGCAAAGCCCGCCCTCTCTACCTAAGACCACATGGCTAGACCTCCGGCCTCGACGGCCGGAGGTCTAGCCGTCTCGATGAAGGGAGTACTCATGAACGCTGACGCACATCCGAAGAAGAACGCCGGTCTCACGATTGGTGCCTGGGTCGCGGCCGTCCTCGGCGTGCTCGTGCTCGCAGCGGGTGTGACGGCGATCTGGGCCGACACCTCGAAGCGAGACCACAACGGCTACTTCTCCGCCAACGCGCACCGCTACCAGACTCACACGCGGGCGATCTCCACCGAGAGCATCACGGTCGGGAGCTACGTTCCCACCTGGCTCGCAGGAAAGGTCCGGCTCGATGTTTCCGGCGACAACCCGTTGTTCGTCGGCATCGCGCCGAAAGCCACCGTGGACGCCTACCTGGCCCGAATCGAGCACACAGAAGCGACCCGTCTCGACCTCGATCCATTCAAGGTCACCTACGTCGACCACGCAGGGACGGTCGATCCCGGCCGGCCGGCGCGCGAACTGTTCTGGGCGGCAGGGGAGTCCGGTGCCAGTAAGCCGCTGTCCTGGAAACTCCGCTCTGGCAAGTGGTCGATCGTCGTGATGAATGCCGACGGCTCTCGCAATGTCGCCGCGACGATCGGCGTCGGCGTCAAGGTGCCGGCGGCGCTGTGGGCCGGCATCGGGTTGAGCCTGTTCGCAGCCGCGCTGCTCGCCGCTGCAGGGTTGATCTTCACCGCCCGCTCGCGGGCCGACCGTCGCGCGGGAGCGAAAGCAGCCTTGGCTAGCTGAGACGCGGACGTCGGGCCCGAGCGTCGATCCCTTCCGGCTCCTCCACTGTCGGATCGCCGATGTAGTCGAGCGCCTGCTCGGCGGGGAGGCGGCTCAGGATCGCGAAGGCGTAGATGACGAGACCGAGAAGCGCGACGGCGAGAATGTCCCAGCCGAACGTCAGCTCGTTCCGAGGTCCGTGAATACCGAGCAGAGGGATTGAGCTCGGGGTTCTCGTGTCGAACGAGCTGAAGTACGAGATCGCTCCCATGCCGAGCAGGTACGGCCAGAGCCAAGCGGCACCTCGCCAGTCGAGCGACAGGTTCTGCGCGGTCGAATCGGTGGCGGCCGAGAGAGCCAGCAGTGCAAAGCCGATCAGGATCGCCACCATCAGTTTCCAGACCACGGCCCAGCCCGTGAAGAGCAGGATCTCGCTCGCGGCGACGAATGTTGCAGGCGCCAGCAACGGTGCGGCCGCAAGCCTGAAAGGGCGTACGCGCGCAGGGTCTTGGCGCCTGAGAGCTCCGAGCGCGAGCGGGGCCATTGCGTACACGGCCACGGCCGCCGCCGAGATGAAGCCCACGAGCTGCTGCCAGCCGGGAAACGGAAGGAGGATCACCAGGCCGCAGAGGAACGAGAACGCGATCGCGAGGAACGGCGTTCCGCGTGGCGAGAGGCGGGCGAAGGCCGAGGGGATAAAGCCGTTGCGAGCGAGTGCGAAGGTGAGGCGCGCGCTCGCGCCCGTGTAGATCAGCCCGGTGCCTCCAGGCGAGACGATTGCGTCTGAGTAGAGGAGGACAGCGAGCCAGCCCAGGCCGAGTGCCGTCGCCAGTGCGGCGAAGGGCCCGAAACCTCCCGAGAACGAGACCGCCCCCCAGCCCTTCGAGAGCTGCGAAGGGTCGAGTGCCAAGATGAACGCCACCTGTAGGGCGATGTAGAGGACGATCGCCACGGTCATCCCGCCGATGATCGCGAAGGGGATGTTGCGCCTCGGGTTGCGAGTCTCCCCACCGAGCTGGACCGCCTGTTCGAAGCCGAGGCCGGCGAAGATGACCCCGCCCGACGACAACGCAAGAAACACTCCCTTCCAACCGAAGGGCATGAAGCCACCGTGCGCGCTGAAGTTCTCGGTGTGTGCGGAGGTCGCGATCAGCGCCACAACCGTAACGGCCGGAACCAGGAGCTTCCAGCAGACCGCGAGCATGTTGATGTCGGCGAGCCAGCGCACGCCCATGACGTTGATCGTGCAGAAGAGCAAGAGCAGCGTTCCCGCGACGAAGTAGCCCTGGACGGTTAGCACCGGCCGGCCGCCCGAGACAGTCGTGAGCGAGGAGATGTAGTTCGACGTGTACAGGAGCATGGCTTCGACCATGATCGGCCCCACGGTCACGGCGCCGAGAAACGCGATCCAGCCACTGGTGAAGCCGATCAAGTTCCCGAAGGCGTATCGGGGGAACCGCGCGCTGCCTCCCGCCACCGGGTACATCCCTCCGAGCTCCGCGTGAGCCAATGCGAGGAGCATCACCACGCCGCCTCCGAGCACCCAGGAGATGACGGCGGCCGGCCCGGCGAGCGACGAAGCATAGAGGGCGCCGAACAACCAGCCCGCGCCGATTATCGATCCCAAGGACACGAAAAGGAGCCCGGGCAAGCCGATATCGCGCCGCAGTTTTCGCGCCGCGCGCTCGGGAGCAGCCGCCAATGGTTGCGCGAGTTCGGCCGTCGCTTGACCCCTTCCAATGTGGCCCCCGGGAGATCTACTCGGGATGGCCCCGATCATGGCCCATCTCCACGGGTGTCACAACCTCTTAGACGTCTTTGCGACAACCCCGCCGCCCGCAGCGTTCAAAAGGTCGAGCCGGCGAAGGCCTCGGGATCGCCTCGAACGTCGGTTGTGGGGCAGCTCTTCGTCCTAGCTGGCTCGCTTGTTCTTGCCTGAGAAAGCGAGCCCCAGGAAGACCGCAGCAAAGACCACGAAGACCACGCCTATGGCCGACGAATCGCGGGTGAAGTCGACGATCGCGACTATGAGGAATAGGACGCCTGCCAGCGCATTGCCTAGTGCTTGTCTTGACATGCGAGGTGTAACCGGTTGGTGCGTCGATTTGTGAGACGTCCTCGTACTTCGGTACAAAGTTCGGGTACAAAGTCGCCCCATCCGGTTCAGCCGAAGAGGCGGCGTAGGGCCGGTTTTTGGCTAACGGAGCGGCACAGGAGTCGAACCTGCCTAGCGTCGGGTTACGACGCCGCACTGGTTTTGAAGACCAATTGGGGCACCGGCCCCAGCCGCTCCGCGACTGACACTAACTAGACCGGCAACCCATCCTCGACCCAGTTGCGCGTCAGGTACAGCCAGAACGCCAGGCCGGCCCAGTCGCCGTAACGCTTGAACCGCCGTTCGATCGTCGCGTCCTTCAGAGCGCCACGCGCACCGGACAGCTTGCAATACGTCGGGCGGGTCCACGAGTCGAGCACGAGCCGTGAGTAGCGGCCGAGCGAAGTCAGCATCACGTGCGCGGCGGCGTAGGGTCCGACCCCTGGCAGCGCGAGCAGGCGCGCCGCCGCTTCATCGTCCGGCAGGTCCGGGTCGTGCAACGCCTCGAGGTCGATCGTGCCTTCCGCGACGTCGGTCGCGAGCTGCTTGAAGTACGGGCCGCGATAGCCGGAGCGCACAACCTCCCGGTAGAACGCTTCGTCCACCTCGGCCATCGCGTCCGGTGTCGGGAACGTTCGACCGCCACCCGGTGCCTCCATGCCGAGGTTGTCGACGAGCGCGTGTGTCATCTTCCGCGTTCCCGACCACGACGTGTTCGTGGTGCA
>JAXDJP010000436.1:0-2535 GCA_034665645.1 Actinomycetota bacterium
GGGCTCGCTGCGCAACATCGCCCACCTGAAGCGCGACGACTTCCGCTTCATGCACGTCGACATCACGAACCACTTCGAGGTCGACGAGGACGTCGACTTCGTCTACCACATGGCCTCGCCGGCGTCGCCCATCGACTACGCGCGGCTGCCGCTGCACACGCTGAAGGTGGGCGCGTACGGCACGCACAACGCGCTTGGACTGGCGAAGCTGAAGCGGGCGCGCTTCCTGCTGGCGTCCACCTCCGAGGTATACGGCGACCCGCTGGTGCACCCACAGAACGAGTCGTACTGGGGCAACGTAAACCCGATCGGGCCGCGCGGGGTGTACGACGAGGCGAAGCGCTACGCCGAGGCTCTGACGATGGCGTACTACAGGCAGCAGGGCGTCGACACGGCGATCGTGCGGATCTTCAACACCTACGGCCCTCGCATGAGGCCGAACGACGGCCGCGCGATCCCGACGTTCCTGTCGCAGGCGCTGGCGGACCGGCCGGTCACCGTGTTCGGCGACGGGTCGCAGACGCGCTCGTTCTGCTACGTCGACGACCTCGTGCGCGGTCTCGTGCTCCTGGTCGAGTCCGGTGTCCACGAGCCCGTGAACATCGGCAATCCGAACGAGATGACCCTGCTCGAGATGGCCAAGACCGTCGTGGAGCTCACCGAGGCGCGATCGGAGATCGTCTTCGAGGCGCTTCCCGTCGACGACCCGCAGGTGCGCCAGCCGGACATCACGCGCGCGCGGGATCTGCTCGGGTGGGAGCCCGAGGTCGGCCTGCGCGAGGGTCTGACCAAGACCATCGAACACGCGATGAAGGCACTGGGCGGAGAGAAGGTGAAGTGAGCACCTCCTCCGAAGCCAAGAACCTCGAGGCGATCTCGCGGGCGATCGACCAGCACAACGCGACCTGCGAGTACCCGGCGGTCGCCGTGGCGATGAACCCCTTCGAGGTCGAGCGCCTGGGCTGGGACTCGATCCGCGGCCTCCCGATCCGCTCCGACCCCAACCTCGGCACCGGCAGCTTCCGCGTGATCTGCGGCCGCGACGAGCTGGAGGAGGAAGAGGTCGAGACGGTCGAAGCGGTGTCGACGCAGTACGTGGGCGTGGACAACTAGCGACGTCCTGTCGCTCGGGATGCCGCCTTCTACCGACTCCCTCCCCACGATCGCGGTCGACAAGGAGCCGCGGTGGGTCGCGATCGCGCCTGACGGGCGACGGGCCTACGTGACGCTCGAGGATGTCGTGGGGGGCGCTTTTCGCGGCGGCCTCGCCGTGATCGACACGGCCACGAACGCCCTCGTCACGACGATCGACCTGGGCCACCCGAGCGGAGTCGTGGTCGCGCCCGACGGTCGCCGCGCCTACGTGTCCGCTTTTGAGAGCGGCCGCGGGGTCGTGAGCGTGATCGACACCGCGACCAACGGCGTCGTCGACACGGTCGCCGTGAGCGGGCAGGGTGGCCTTCCTCAGGGAGTGGCGATCACGCCCGACGGGCGCCAGGTCTACGTCGCCACCGAGAGCGAGGTCGGCACGCCCGAAGGGCAGGGCAAGGTGAGCGTGATCGACACGGAGAAGGGTGCGGTCGTCGCGAAGATCGTCGGGAGCCCGTTCCCGGCGGCAGCCGCGGCGACGCCCGACGGCCGCTCCGTTTGGGTACTCGACACGGAGGGCCCGCCCGCGCTGATCGACACCTCGACCCACCAGGGAACCCTCCCGCCCGGCTTCGACCTCGGCGGGACGCGGATCGCCTTCACGCCGGACGGTCGCCTCGCGTATGCGGTGCGCGACGCGGACACCCAGATACTGGTGATCGACGTCGCGAACCAACGGCTTCGGACCGGGCTCGAGGCGAGCGGACTGGCCACGGACGTCGCGATCACACCCGACGGAGGCACCGTCTACGTGACTCAGCGCACCTCGCACCAGGTCAGCGTCCTCGACACGGGGGTGGCCATGGTCGCGAAGCACCCCGTGAGCTGGTCGGGCACGGCGGACGGCATCGCGATCATGCCCGACGGCAAGACCGCCTACGTGTCCGACCGGCGTTCGCGCGCGGTCCGTGTGATCCCGATCGGGCCGTGATCCGAGCCCTCGCCCTCCTGGCACTCGGGGGCCTAGGCGCCGTAGCGGTGCCGACCGCGTCCGCCGCAACGGTCCGGGACGGCGCCGCGCGCTTCGAGATCATCACCCCGTCGCTCGTCCGGGTGCAGATTGCCCAGGACCGCCACTTCGAGAATCGGCGCACCCTGACGACCGGCGGCCGGCTGCGCACGTCCCCGCGCTTCACCACATCCGTCCGCAAGGGCGACCGGATCATCCGCACCGCGCGGATGACGCTGCGCTGGCGCCGCGGCGCGACGTCGCTCGCCGCCGGCAATCTCCGGATCCGTGTCGGCAAGCGAACGCTCCGCCCGCGAGGTGGTCCGAATCCCGCGCCGCTCGGTGGTTGGCGGCGATCCCTGGACCTCATCGACGGACCGGTGCCTCTGCACCAGGGAATGCTCTCGCGTGCGGGCTGGTACGTGCTGGACGACAGC
>JAXDJP010000437.1:0-3001 GCA_034665645.1 Actinomycetota bacterium
CCGTTGGCGCGGCCGTCGTCGCGGGCGGGGCGAGGTAGATGTGCTCGATCCCCATCACGCGCGTGTGCGGGCGCGTGCCGTCGTAGGCCGCGGTGACCTTGAGCGTTTCGCCCTTGGCGATCGCCCAGCCGGTCGCGGACTGCCACCAGCTGATGTTCTTCGGGTCCGGCTCGTGCAGCAGCGGGCGGATTTTGTACAGCGGGTCCGCGGCCGGCGCGTAGGCGGCCAGATTGCGCACGAGCGCTCGGTCCTTGCAGCGCGGCTGCGTCAGCGTGAGCGCCCTCGCGCCGCCGTGCAGGTGGCCGCCCGCGGCGACGATCCGGCCCGCCTCGGGCATCGTGAATGTGCGCGTACGCCGGTGCGTCCTCGGCCCGTTTCCGGGCACCGTCCACTGCGGGTCGGGTGCGCACGGGATCACGCTCAGCCAGTACGGCTTGACCGGGATCGTCGGGCGCGGGTCGACGGTCACGCGGTAGTCGAGGTAGAACTCCTGCTCGCCGGCGCGGTGGTGCATCACCATCAGCAGGACGCGCCAGATGTCTTTGGGATCACTCGGGTAGCCGTAGCCCGCGGGCAGCGTCATCGGGCGCAGCTCTTCGCTCGTGCCCCAGAAGCGCTCGCGCGTCGTCTTCAGCGGGCAGGCGGGATCGCCGCGGCGGTCGTCGGCGCCGCCGTTGGTGAAGACGAGGTGATGGAGCATCGTGATCTGCTGCGGGATCACGGCTCCCGTCGCGTCCACCAGTCGCGCGTCCATGGCGACGATCGCGCCTCCGACGGCGGGCGGTGTGGCCTTCACCACCCTCTGCAGCGTCTCGTAGGAGCCGATCTCGAAGGGCCCCAGACGCTCGACGTACGTCGTCAGCGACGGGTCGGCCCGATGCTCCGGCGGGGGTGGCGAGATCGGCGCTGCCTGGGCCGCCGGCGCGAGGACGAGCGCGGCGAGAACGACGGCGAAGACCTTGTGCATCCGCCCCTAGTCAACACCAAGCGGCGGTCGCCAGCGGTGCTACGCCGCTAGTGGAGCGGGTGGTTGGCGGCGAACAGATCGCCGTCGTCCACCCGCTTCTTGACCGCCCGCAGCCGGTGCAGGGTGTGGCTGTCGAAGAGCCGGTCCGCCTGCGCCGGCCGGTCGCTGAAGTTCATCAGCGCGCGGCCCGCGTCGTAGGGCTCCATCGCTTCCATCACGCGGGCCAGCGCGGCGTCGATCGCCATCGCCGCCTCGGCGCTCGCGACGACGCCGACCGCAAAGAGGCTGAACGCGGCGTCGACGGGGAGCGCGCCGCCGAGGTGGCGCAGCTCGACCGAGACCAGCGGCGAGTCCGAGCCGGGGCCGGCAGCGGCGACGAGGGCGTTGATCGCCTCCTCGGGCGCGGCGGCGAGGAGCCGGTGATCGCCCATGCCGGGAACCGGGCCCTTGGGGTCGTTGTGGATCTCGATCAGGCCCGCGGGCGCCATCGCCGTGAACATGTCGAGCTCAGGCTCGAGCGCGCGCAGCGGCGCGAGCATGTCCGCGTCGCCCAGGATCGCCGCCTCGACGACGACCAGCTTGCGGCCGCGCAGCGGCGCCGGGACGTCGGGCAGCGGCGGGACCTGGGGGATGCGGCACAGCGAGGTGATGTCCTCCGGGACGGTCTTCGTCCACTCGCGCCACGCGTTGAAGATCTCCTCGGCGCGCTCCCACGGCCACGCCATCGCGCCCGCGGTAAGCGCCTCGACGGGGTAGAGCTTGAACTCGATCGCGGTCACGACGCCGAAGTTCCCGCCGCCGCCGCGCAGGGCGCGGAAGAGCTCGGGATCGTTCTCGGCGTTCGTGCGCACGTGGTCGCCGCCGGCCGTCACGAGCTCGATCGAGATCACGCTGTCGCACGCGAACCCGTGCTTGCGCGCGAGCCAGCTGAGGCCGCCGCCGAGCGTGTAGCCGACGACGCCGACGTCGTGCGAGGAGCCCGCCAGCGACGCGAGGCCGTACGCGGAGGCCGGGCCCGTCACGTCCGCCCACAGCGCCCCGGCGCGGACGCGCGCGGTGCGAGCGACCGGGTCGATCCGCACGCCGCGCATGCGCTTGGTGGAGAGCAGGATCGTGCCTTCGAGCGAGCGCATCGCCGCCGCACCGTGGCCCGTGCCCTGGGCCGCCACGCGCAGGCCCTCCTCACGGGCGAAGTTGACGACCTCGACGACGTCGGAGTCCGTCAGCGGGAACACCACCGCGGCCGGGCGCTGATCGACGGCGAGGTTCCACGCGCGCCGCGCCTCGTCCCAGCCTTCGTCGTCCGGTCCGTAGACCTCGCCGTAGAGGCGCGACCGGAGGGCATCGACGTCAGCAGCGGGAAGGTCGGTGATCAGCATGGCTCCGATGTTCCGGGCCACGCCGATCGTGCGCATCAGGGAATGCCCTAAAGACCCCCGACGCTCTTCGGCGGCCAGTAGGTGACGACCGCCTTGCCGATGATCCACTTGCGCGGGACGGGACCCCAGAAGCGGCTGTCGTCGGAGTTGCCGCGGTTGTCGCCCATCAGGAAGTAGGACCCGCGCGGGATCGTGATCGGGTTCAGGTTGCACTCCGCGCCCGCGCACGAGGACGCGAACGGCTCGCTCACGGGCCTGCCGTTGCGGATCACGTGGCCGTTGGCGATTGCGATCGTGTCGCCCGGCATGCCGACGACGCGCTTGACGAAGGTCGTGTCGGAATGCGTTGTCGTCGGCATCGCGCACGAGTGGCGCGTCTCGGGCCCACCCGCGTAGAACGGACCCTCGCCGTTGCGCCCGCAGGCGCCGGTGTCCGCGCCGCGCGGCGGGAAGAAGACGGTCACGTCGCCGAGCGCGGGGTCGGCACCGACGCGGTGCGAGAACCGGTCGACGAGGATCCGCTGGCCGGGCTTGAGCGTCGGCAGCATCGACTCCGACGGGATCCGGTACGGCTTGACCGCCAGCGCCTGCAGCGTGAGCGCGAAGAACAGCGCCGCCGCGAGGATGAGCACGAGCTCGATCGTCGAGCGCAGCG
>JAXDJP010000438.1:0-2700 GCA_034665645.1 Actinomycetota bacterium
CGGCGAAGCCTTCTTCCGCCTCGAGTCCGGCAAAGCAGAAGAGACCATCCACCAGCTCTCCGCCCGCGTCGACCTCCAGCGCGTCGGCGAGCGCGTCGCCGAGGGGGCGCAGGGAGATCCAGACCTCTGGCCGCCCGGCCTCGTCGATCCGCCGGTACGCGGCGATGACGCGCTCGGCCGCCGTCATGCGGGCGCGAGCGGCGCGGGCGCGACGGCCGTCACGTCCAGCGCTTCGAGCGCGGCGACGAATGCCTCCATCGGCGGATGCGTGACGCCGCCGCCGATCTGGCCGACGCCCGGCTCGCGGTGTGCGATGCCGGTGTGCACGGGCGGGACGATGCCGGTGGCGACCACCGCGCGCGCGTCGACGCCGACGATCGCCGGCATCGTCCCGCGCGGCTCGGCGAGGCGCAGGACGGGGTGGTCGCCGGCGGCGATCCGCCGCAACCGGGCCATGATCGCCGGCGCGTCGTCGTAGTCGAGGCCGACGGACGGCGCGGCGTCCGGCGACGAGGAGATGGCCAGCGCGCCGAGCCCGTACGCCTCCACGATCGCCGAGTCGCCCAGGTCCGGGTTCATGTCCTCGGGCCGGTACGGAGATTCGAGCCGCGCCGGGCTCGGGAGCGCCGCCGGGCCGGTGAACCACCGGCTCCCGGTGCCCGAGAGCTGAATCCCCACCTCGACGCCGTTGCGCGCGAGCGCGGTCAGCAGCGCCGACCCGGGCACGCCGGCGGCGCACGCGGTCGCGAGCTTGGCGAAGACCATCGCGATGTTGAGCGCGAACTGGCCGTTGCCGGCAATGAACGCCCGGACGTCCGCATCGGCGATCTCGGGCGCGAGGGCATCGTGCACGAGTGCCGTCGCGGCCTCGGTCCGGTGATGGCACTCGTCGCCGAGCTCGAGGGCGCGGGCGTGGAGATCCACGAGGTCCAGCGGGCCTCCGCGGTCGAGCGCGCGCGCCAGCTCGGGGCCGAGGACGTCGCGCATCCACTCGAGCCGCGCGACGACCTCCGGCCCGTCGGCGCCGTAGCGCAGGACCTTCCCGGACCCCTCGTTGAGCGGGCACCACGCCGTCGCGCCGGTGGCGGCATCCTGGGCGACGAGCACCGGCATCGAGGCGCTCACCGCGCCCGCCATCGGGCCGACGCCGCCCAGGTCGTGGTTGGGGTGGACGGGGAGCGCGCCGGAGTCGATGCGGTCGAGCGCCTCGGCCGGGCCGGCGGCGAGGCCCTCGATCGCCGCGGCGACGCCGAGCGCGGTGCGCATCGGCGCGCACATCCGCCGGGGCTCGATCGGCGGCCCGGCGTGGCCGAGGGCGCCGGCCGCGAGCTCGGGGACGAGCTCGCCCGCGGGCATGACGGTGACGAGCGCCGGCACCGCGGCGGCGAGCGCGGCCGCTGCGGGGTCGGAGGACGACGTCGCAGGCATGAGCCGAACCTACGACGGACGGACCGCCGCGCGCCTTGGACCGCCGGGCCAGGATGCGCCGCCGGCGAGTGGACCGGCGGCCTGGTGGTCCACACACGTTCGGCCGACGGTCCAAAGCGCCGGCGTGTCGAGGGGGCGTACGTTCGCGCCGCTTCAGCCCGCTCCACCGAGGAGGTCCCGTGGCTTCGATCGTCCGTGTCCCCGCGGAGCCGTACCCGTTCGTGCTCGACCCTCGCACGACGGCGCTCGTGATCATCGACATGCAGCGCGACTTCCTCGAGCCGGGGGGCTTCGGCGCCCTCCTCGGCAACGACGTGTCGCTGCTGCACCGCGTCGTCGAGCCGCTCCAGGCGGTGCTCGCCGCGGCGCGGACGGCCGGCATGACGGTCATCCACACGCGGGAGGGGCATCGGACCGATCTCAGCGACGCGCCGCCGTCGAAGCTCACGCGCGGCCACCTCGAGTGCGGGATCGGCGATCCCGGGCCTTACGGGCGGGTCCTCGTCCGCGGGGAGCACGGGCACGACATCGTCGACGAGCTCGCGCCGGCCAGCGGAGAGATCGTGCTCGACAAGCCGGGCAAGGGCGCCTTCCACGCCACCGACCTCGAGCTGCTGCTGCGCAACCGCGGCATCACGAGCCTCGTCGTCACGGGCGTCACGACCGAGGTGTGCGTGCACACGACGGTCCGCGAGGCCAACGACCGGGGCTTCGAGTGCCTGGTCCTGGCCGATTGCGTCGGCTCGTACTTCCCGGAGTTCCACGAGGTCGGCCTGCGGATGATCGCCGCCCAGGGCGGGATCTTCGGCTGGGTCGCCCCGTCCGAGGCGCTGCTCTCGCGCCTCGATGCCGCCGGCCTCGCCGGCGCGGCCGCCACACCCACCATCGCCACCTAGGAGCCCCACCATGTCGGACACCTACGCCGTGCCCACCCCGGCGGTGGGCGGCTCACCTCGGCTGCCGCTGTGGACCCGCGGCGATCTCAACGCCTTCTTCGGCCTCGGGATCAACATGCTGGTCAACGTCCTCGTCCTCGCCGGCCTGGCCGCCGGCGTGGTGCAGATCAGCGCGCACGACGTCTACCGCGTGATCCTCCCGGCGCTCGGCGTCGAGCTGCTGATCGGCAACATCTTCTACTTCGTGCTCGCCCTGCGCCTGGCGCGCAAGGAGCGGCGCACGAACGTCGCGGCGATGCCGTACGGGCCGAGCGTCCCGCACATGTTCATCGTCACGTTCGTGATCATGCTGCCGACGTTCCTGCAGACGAAGGAC
>JAXDJP010000439.1:0-6631 GCA_034665645.1 Actinomycetota bacterium
ACGCAAACTGATCGTCAGAGGCTGGACGATCATTCGAGTGACGAAAGCGGACCTGAGGCATCCCGAAGACCTCTTGAATGACATCCGCGCACTTCTTCGCGACAGGTAGCGCGGTTTTGTAAGGGGCCTGTTACAAAAATGTCCGGGGGGAGGAGGAGTTATTTGACGGTGAGGGAGCCGTTCATGTTCGGGTGGATGTCGCACTGGAAGTAGTACTTGCCCGGGGGTGGAAGCTTGATGTCGTAGGTCGTGCTCGAGCCGGCCGCCACCTCGTCGCCCGTGAACAGTGGGTCCTTCTTCAGGGGGCCGTCGACCTTGCTCTTGTAGATGGCGAAGTTATGAGCCGCCACATCTTGATTGTCGAAAGTGAACTGGACACTGGGCCCCTTGAGCTCGAGCGCGTGGGTATCGAACGAGAAGCCGGAGGCGACGATCGTGTTCTCCGCTGCTGCAGCAGGCGGAGCCTCCGCACCTGGGGGTGCCGCAGGAGCCTCCTCACCGATGTTGAGCGCGGCCACCGCCACCCCGATGATCAGGGGATAGATCACTACGGCCGCCAACTCGATGAGCGTCGCGGCACCAGCGCGAGGTCGAAGAGCGATGAACGCGCACGCACCGAGGATGTTCGCGGCGATCGCGATGGCAACGATCGTCGCGGCTTCGTGAGGGATCGATAACAAGACGCGCGAGAAGACGATCGTGAAAAGAGCGATCGTGAACAACGCCATGACCGGGATGACGATCGGAAGCGGAACGCGGAAGCGAACCTCTCCAACGAGTGGCTCTTCGGTTCCAGGGTGCTGGCTCATGTTCTCCTCAGGTCCAAGGCGGTGAGCTCGTGCTCGAAATCATCCCAACTGATCGACTTGTCGAATTTTCCAGATTCCTCGTCTGAATTCCACTTGAAGAAGACGATCGCGATGACGGTCCACAGTAGCAAACCGCCTCCGATCTTCATCACCAATCCGGCGATGCGCATGTCGGTCAATGCATCGATCCCCCAGAGCCGGGGGACGTGCTCGTAGAAGTGATACAGGGGGGTGTCGCCGAACGTGAGGAACGACGCCGGAACGGTCGGAAGGATCGACTGACCGAAGAGGTAGAGCATCTTGCCCGGCTCGCTCAGTCGCCTCGTTTCGGGAAGAGGGTCGAGCACCGGCCACCACATCAGCACGGAAGAGAAGAACAACACGAAGTGGAGCGAGAAGTGCAGCCACTCGGACTGCACGGCCGCATCGACCACCGCGGGCCAGTGCGTGAACGCGATCACCACGTTGAAGATCGCGAACGCGACCAGGGGCCTTGTGAGCCTGCGCACGAACCTCATCACCTTCGGCGGCTTCAGCACCATCCGTATCGCCCATGCCGGAAGACCGGCGAGGAGCAGCGGGGCCGCCACGAACGAAAAGATCATGTGCTGCACCATGTGGATGCTGAACAGGTACTTCTCCGCAATGTCGTGGATCGGGTAGTCGGCGCCGAGCCACAGGAAGAACGTGCCGACGAACCAGCACCACTTCTGGAGCGTGGTCGCGACCGGCGTGCCTTCGGGGACGCGGCGCGGTCCCTCGTAGCGCAGCAGCGAGATGTACCCGACCACCATCAGGCCGACGAGCATCCACACCTCGTAATGCGGATGGAAGGCCCACGGGTGGGCGGTTCCTGCGGACGCAGCGAACGCGGTCATGGCGTTAGCCGGATCACCCGCCGAGGCTTGGGGCGGGGCCCCCGTGCGAGAAGAAGTACGTGAGAACCACTCCGAACACGAGGAGGGCGGTCACGATCCCGGTAACGAAGAGGCGCTTGAAGATCGCGTTATCGAACCGAAGGTGCATGAACCACGCGGCGACGAGCTCGAACTTGACCAGAGCCAGAACGAGCAAGACGTATACGAGGATGCTGCGCAGCGAGTCGATGTACGAGATCGTGACCTCGATCGCCGTCAGGATCGCAAGGACGATCGCGACGCCGACGTACTTGCGCGGGGTCGGGTGTCCGTGCTCCTGAAGGTGCTCTGCCTGACTCATCGTTCCTCCTAGTGGTTAGAGGGGATCAGGTAGACGACCGTGAAGATGACGATCCAGACGATGTCGACGAAGTGCCAGTAAAGACCGACCATCTCGACCGTCCGGGAGCCGCGTTCGAGTTTTCCGAAGAACGACATCCCGACGAGCGTTAAGAGCATCAGGATGCCGACGGTGACGTGCGCGCCGTGGAAGCCGGTGAGCACGAAGAAGCTGCTTCCGAACGTGCTGGTCGACAGATGCAAACCCTCGTCGACGAACGACGTGAACTCGTAGATCTGGCCGCTGATGAACACCATTCCCAACATCGCGGTGGCGAGCAGCCACACCCGCATCTGTCGCGGGTCGTCACGCTGGATGGCAGACAGCGCAAGCACCATCGTGAGACTCGACATCAGCAGCACGAACGAGCTGACCGACGTGAACGGGATGTTGTAGACGTCGTGCGGCTTCGGACCCGCCGTCACCGAGTTGCGGTACAGCAGGTAAGTCGAGATGAACGAGCCGAAGAACAAACACTCGGAGCCCAGGAAGGCCCACATGGCCATCTTGACGCTGTCGAGGCCCGTCGACGTGTGGTGATCGGAGACGGGCGTGACCTGCGCTTCTTGCGCGCTCATACTTCCTCCACCGACGGCTCGAGAGCCCAACCGAACACGCCGAGCAAGATGACGATGCCGCCGAGGATCATCACGCCCGGTTTGTTGTAGACGACCCCCCAACCGATCACGGGCAGGCCGAGCGAGGCCACGAACGGGAAGTACGACGGCGACGGCAAATGGATGTGTCCGTGCCCTTCCTCCTCCACTTGCGCGTCGGCGCCACCGGCGATGACCGGAACAGGCTGGCCCTCGGGATCCTCGACGTATTTCTTGTGCCACAAGTCGTCGCGGCTGGTCACGATCGGGATCTCATCGAAGTTGTGAGCGGCAGGTGGGGAACTCGTCGCCCACTCGAGCGTCCGCGCGTCCCACGGATCGTCGCCGGGTTCCTCGCCATGTTTGCGGGTCCGTATGACGTTCACGATGAATACGAGGACGCTGACGGCGATAGTGAAGGCACCGATCGTCTCGATGAAGTTCAGGAAGTCCCAGCCCATCCCTGAGGGGTACGTGTAGATGCGCCGCGGCATGCCTTTCAAACCGACGATGTGCATCGGGAAGAACGCCAGGTTGAAGCCGATGAACATGAGCCAGAAATGGAGCTTGCCGAGTCCCTCACTCAAGAGCCGGCCGAAGACCTTCGGCCACCAGTAATAGAAGGCACCGAACAGAGCGAAGATCGACCCACCGAACAGCACGTAATGGAAGTGGGCCACGATGAAGTACGTGTCCGTCTGCTGGTAGTCGCTGGGCACGATCGAGTGAAGCACTCCAGAGAGTCCTCCGATGATGAATTGCGCGATGAAGCCGAGAGCGAACAGCATCGGAGTTCGGAAATGAAGAGAGCCACCCCATAACGTTCCGATCCAGTTGAAGATCTTCACCCCCGTTGGAACGGCGATGAACATCGTCGACAAAGCGAAGGCCGAGTTTGCGACCGGGCCAAGTCCCGCGGCGAACATGTGGTGCGCCCACACGCCCCAGCCCATGAAACCGATGGCGATCCCGGAGAACACGACTGCGGCGTAACCGAAGATCGGCTTGCGCGCGAACGTTGGAAGGATCTCGGACACGATCCCCATCGCCGGCAAGATCATGATGTAGACCTCGGGATGACCGAATAACCAGAACAAGTGTTGCCAAAGAAGTGGATCACCGCCGTTGGCCGGGTTGAAGAAGTTCGCTTGCCACACCCGGTCGAACATGAGCTGGAACAGCGCCACCGCGATGATCGGCATCGCGAACAGCAGCAGGAACTGAGTGACAAGCGTCATCCAGATGAACACCGGCATCCGCATGAGGGTCATCCCCGGCGCGCGCATGTTGATGATGGTGATGATCAGATTCACGGCTCCTGCCAGCGACGCGATGCCGAGGATCTGCAAGCCCAGGGAGTAAAAGGTCATTCCCGGCCCCGGCAACGTCTCGTTCAACGGGGCGTATCCGAACCAGCCCCCGTCTGGAGCGCCGCCGAGGAAGAAGCTCGAGTAGATGAAGATCCCGCCCAGGACAAAGACCCAGTAGCTGAAGGCGTTGAGGCGAGGGAACGCCACGTCACGGGCGCCGATCATCAGCGGCCCGAAGTAGTTCATGAACGCGGCCCCCAACGGCATAACCACGAGGAAGATCATCGTGAGGCCGTGCATCGTGAAGAACTGGTTGTAGGTGTTGGCGCTGAGCACGGTGTTGTTGGGCGTCGCCAGCTGAGTCCTGATGGCGAGCGCTTCGGCGCCACCGATGAGCAAGAAGACGAATGCGGTGACTCCGTAAAGGATCCCGATCTTCTTGTGGTCGACGGTCGAGAACCAACTTGCCGGGCCGGTCGTAGCGCGCGGTCGCGCGAACAGCCTCCGGCGCTGGTCCACCGCTACTGTTGCCATCTCACTCCCTCATCTCTTGAGTCGCGGTTCCTACTTGAGCGTCAACAGATACGTAACGATGTCTTGAACGTCTTGCGGGCTGAGCCCCAGATCCTTCACGCCCGACGGCATCCGCGAACCGGGCTTCACCGAGGGGGCATCGGACACCCACTTGATCAGGTTCTCCTTGTTCAGCTCGAGCAACGCGCCGGCGAACACTTTGCGAGACGCGAGGTGTGTGAGGTTTGGCCCGACCTCCGCGGCAGCTTCGGTGCCGCCGATCGTGTGACAGCCGACGCACGCGTTCGCGAGGAAAGCCTTCTGACCCGCGGCTGCAACGCCTCCCGTGGGCTTCACGCCCGGCTTCTGCTGTTCTGCCAGCCACGTCTGGAAATCGGCCGGCGTCTCAGCGATGACGCGCTGGCGCATGTTGGCGTGCGACAGGCCGCAGTACTCCTTGCACTGCCCCCAGTACGTGTCCGGCGTGTCGGCGCGCATCAAGAGATGGTTCTCGCGGCCCGGGACAACATCTTGCGTGCCTGCAAGGCGCGGCACCCAGAACGAGTGGTTGACGTCGTCGGCCTTCCCCTCGAGCGTCAGGTAAACCTCTTGCCCCGTCGGGATGTGCAGTTCGTTGGCGGTCACCACGTCCGTTCCATCGGGGCCGAGGCCCGTGTACCGAAACTCCCACCAGAACTGATGCCCTACGACGGTGACCTCGAGGGCGTTCGCCGGTTTCTCGGCGACGTCGAAGATCGTCTTCACGGTGGGGATGGCGATCCCGGCGAGGATCGTGGCGGGGATCAGCGTCAGGATGATCTCGAGTTTCGTGTTGCCGTGGAACTGAGCCGCCTCGCGTCCCGGACGGTGCCGGAACTTCACGAGGGTGAAGACGAGGACGCCCTCGACGATGACGAAGATGACCGCCGCGAACATGAAGGTCAGATCCCAGAGGCGATCTTCCTTGAGGGCGTACTTGCCGACCGGGGCCAGGACGTTCTGAGGTTCGTCACCGGAACACGCGGTGAGCCCGAGGGCCAGAAGCCCGACGAGCGCGTAAAGCCATCGCTTTCCTCGGTGGGAGATGCTCATCGCTGGCGGCAATATATATGACCAAAGCCGGACGCCTACGACGCTCGCGCGCTTGTGCCGTTCGCCTCGTCCGCACCTAATCGTGCGCCGCGCGCTAGCCTCGCGACGTGGCCATCGAAGCTCCGCCCACACAACAGGACGACGACGGAGGCGAGGCACGCCCCGGCCCCTCGCGCGCTCCCCTCATCCGCATCGCGATAGGGATCGTGGTCGTGGCCGCGATCGCCCTTCTCTTCCTCCTGCCGTCGCGCAGGGCGATGGGCGATCTCCCCAGGTTCGAGCTTCAGAAACTCGACGGGAGCGGCTCGATCTCCGACGCAGATCTCCGAGGTCACCCGGTCGTCATCAACTTCTGGGCCTCGTGGTGCGGCCCCTGTAGACGCGAGGCGCCGCTGTTGGAGCGGAAATGGGGCGAGTACGAAAGCAAAGGGGTCAGGTTCGTCGGCGTCGACGTCAAGGACTTGGAGGACCCCGCCGCCGAATTCGCCTCGAAGTTCGGGCTCACTTATCCACTCGTGCGGGACCCCGACCTGTCCCTCTACAAGGATCTAACGACCGACGACGGCCTCCCGCAGACCTTCTTCATCGCTCCGGACGGCTCGGTCATGGCGGGAGGGCGCGGCGAGGTCGAGGACGCCGACCTCACGAAGCATCTCGACGAACTTGTCGAGGCGGCGGGGACCTCCTGAGGCCATGGCGCACGACCACGGGCTGAGGCTCGCTCAGAACAAAGCCCTCAAGGTGGCGCTCGCCGCCAACCTCGCCTTCCTCGTGGTCGAGGCCGCCGGGGGGCTGGTGTTCCACTCGCTTGCCCTCCTCGGAGACGCGGCTCACATGGTCACCGACGTGGGGGGGCTCACTATCGCCCTCATCGCGCACCGTTTGCTGGAGCGGCCCGCCTCCGCACGGCACACCTTCGGGCTGCAGCGGGCCGAGGTCCTCGCCGCCCAGGCGAGCGGGATCACCCTTCTGATCGCGGGGCTGTGGCTGCTCGTGGCGGCGATCCGGCGGGCGGCCACCCCGGTCGACGTCGAGGGAGCCGGCCTCGTGGTCG
>JAXDJP010000440.1:0-3161 GCA_034665645.1 Actinomycetota bacterium
ATGCTGGCCCGGAGCGTTCGGATCGCAGAGCGGCTGGCGGAGACAGCGCGCCTCGGCGACCTGCTCGAGGCGGCGGGACTGCTCCCTCCAAAGGAGCACGAGCGCCCAGAGCCGAAGCCGGCGCCTAAGCCGGCGAGGTCAAAACCGGCCGCAGGCAGACCGGTCGCCGAGGTCGAGGACGGCGCCTTCGAAGGCGAGGTCGAGGTCGAGATCGGCCCGCTCGCCGACTTCGCCCAGCTGACCGGCTTCGAGGACGCCGCCAAGGCGATCGGCGGCGCGGGCGAGATCAAGGTCAAGCGCTTCTCCGGCGGCCGGGCGACGCTCGTGGTCGACCTCAACGAGCCGGTCGAGCTCCTGCGCGAGCTTGAGCAGCGAGCGCCCCTCGGCTTCAAAGTCCGCTCGCTGAAGCCGGACCGTGTCGTCCTCGACGTCGACGAGGACCAAGCCGCCGCGGCCTAGAATATGAGCCCCCTGGGGCTATAGCTCAGTTGGAAGAGCGTTCGGCTGGCAGCCGAAAGGTCGTGGGTTCGAGTCCCACTAGCTCCATCGCAAGCGGGCGAGCTACTGTCCGATGGAATGAGGAATGTCGTCGTTACCCGAGTGCAGCGCAGTGGCCCGCCGAGGCGCTCGCGGAATCTCGAGGAACGCCTCATGGTCCGCCTGCCCTCCCTGTTTCGGCGTCTGGCCGCGCTCGCTTTCCGGCTCAGCCCTACCTCGCGACTGAGACGGGCGCTCCTGCGCCGGGCGCTTTTCTCCGCCTGGGCCTCTTTCGACCGGCGGGACTTCGAGGTCAATCTGATCTTCTTCGCACCCGACGCCGAGTTCGAGTTCCCCTCCGGGATGCAGACGCTCGGCCTGGACGACTCGTTCCCTGGTCACCAGGGCAGGATCGAGGCACTCAACAAGATCTTCGAGGTTTGGGGCGCGACGGAGTTCGAGCCCGCCTACATCCTCGACTTGGGAGACCGGGTGCTTCCTCTTGGGTTCTTTCGCGCCCAGGCAAGCGCTAGTGGAGTTCCGCTCGAGCAGGAGTTCGCTCAGTTGGGCACCGTGCGGGACGGGCTCATTGTCCGCGACCAAACTTTCTTCTCGTGGGAAGAGGCGCTGCGAGCCGCCGGCCTCGATCCGGATGCCATCGCCCTTTCCGCCCACGGAAAGACCAGTCAAGCAGCAAGTCTTTAGGCCCGCAGTTCCTCGAACAGCTTCGCCCACCGTGCCTCGTCGCGCTCGGGCGGTACGACCAGCGTGATCCGCGTGCAGACGTCGCCGTAGCGCCTCTTGACCTCGGCGATCGCCTCCTCGGGCGTCCCGATGACCGCAAAGGTGTTGAGCACCTCGTCGTCGATCATCGATCCGAGCTTGTCCCACTCGCCCTTCTTGGTCATCGCCTTGAGCTCGTCGCCGAGGTCGCCCCAGCCATGGAGGTCGAGGACCGGCTTGTACGCCGGCGTCGATCCGTAGAAGCCGATCTGGTCCTTGATCGTCTTGATGCCCTGGGCGATCTCCTCCTCGGTGTCCCGGGCGACGACGAAGGCCGGCGCCGTGATCTCGAAGCCCTCGCGCGACCGTCCAGCCTTCTCGAACCCCTTTTCGAGCGCCGGCAGCGTCGCCTCGCGCAGGTACCGCTCGGTCGAGAAGCCGTGGATCAACACCCCGTCGGCGACCTCGCCCGCCGTCTGTGTCATCAGCGGACCCACCGCCGCCAGCATGATCTTCGGGTTGCCGTGTGGGTTCGGCCCCGGGTTGAAGAACGGCGACATCAGCGTGTGCGAATAGAACTCACCCTCGAAGTTGAGCTCCGCACCCGTCGCCCAGGTGTTCCAGATCGCCCGGATCGCGAGGATGAATTCCCGCATCCGCGGCGCCGGATGTGACCAAGGCATCGAGTAGCGCCGCGTGATGTGCGGCTTGATCTGCGACCCGAGCCCGAGGATGAACCGCCCGCCCGAGAGCGCCTGGACGTCGTTGGCCTGCAGCGCCACCGTCATCGGGTTGCGCGCAAACGCCACCGCGATCCCGGTGCCGATCTCGATCCGCTCGGTCCGCTCCGCCGCCACGGTGCAGCCGAGAAACGGATCGATTTGCGTCTCGACCGCAAACCAGCCGTCGTAGCCGTCCTTCTCCGCCTGAACCGCCGTTGACGCCGCCGCGTCGACCGTCCCCGCATAGCCTCCGGCGTCGACCTTCATCGCGGCCGATCATATGGACCTCAGCCGGCGTTGAACTTCCAGCGCTTGGTCAGCTGGCGCCCCGCGACCAGGACCGTGACAGACGCCCTGTACTTGCCGCGCTTCAGCGGCTTGACCGGGATCACGACTCCGCCCGGTGGCAGGTAGGGATCGAGCTGGGCATTGGTCGAATCGACGACCCTCAGCTTCAGCTTGCTCGCCTTCTGCGCTGTCCCTCTGGTCCGCGGCTTGAGCGTGGCCTGGAGTATGTCCGGCTTCACCGGGCCGAGCGGCGCCACTCCGTCGACGAAGACGAAGATGTAGGGCCCCGTTGTCATCCCGTGCTTGAGCCCGACCAACTCGCCCGGAGTGAACGGCCCCTCGACTGCCTGCTCGGCCGTGTAGATGTGTGCGTGCGGGCCCGGGTACGCGTAGAGCTTCGCCGCCACCGGCTCGGGACGCCTCGGGTCGCCGAGCGCGACCGCGCAACTGAACCGGAACGACTCGTTGTAGCCGCTGACCGCCAGCGACGGATCGAGCAGCTGGGCGAGATGGATCGGTGCCGTCTCCCAGGGGTTGTCGTTGACCGTCGCCCACGGCAGCGCGCCGAGGGCGAGCGCCGCGCGGTTGCCGGCGTCGTCGCCGGCCATCGTGTACCCGGTTCGCCCGGGGACCTCGTCGGGGTCGAGCGTGTCCCCGTTGGCGTGCATGTAGCCGTTGTGGGCAGCGCAGCCGGCCGACAACGCCGAGTCGTTGACTACGCCGCCGGGAATGCCGTTGGCCCGCCGCTGCGCATTGAGGTTGGCGATCGCCGTCCCGGCGCTGACCCCCCGCGCCGCGGGCGCGGCGGCGAGGCACAACAGCCCCGTTGCCAAGAGGGCCCCGATCAGGCGTGTCCCCGGCATTCCGAGCCAGTCTAGAGCCGCCCGGTACGAGGTCCTAGGACCAAGGTCCCCTTGTAACCCGGACCGGCGCCCCGGCACCCTCGGTGCA
>JAXDJP010000441.1:0-2584 GCA_034665645.1 Actinomycetota bacterium
AGGCCCGGAGTCGGCCGACGACAGGAGGGTCTGACCGACGCCGGCCACCGCTTCCTTAAGCCAGCCTCGCCGCGAGGGATCAAGTTCCGAGAAGACATCGTCCAACAACAGGATCGGTTCCTCACCCAGCACGTCGCTCAACAGGTCGTGCTCGCCGAGCTTCAGGGCGAGAGCGGCGGTCCTCTGGTCACCTTGTGACGCGAAGGAACGCGCTTCGAGCATCGAGCCATCGTCACCGTTACCGAGCGACACGAGGATGTCATCGCGTCCCGGACCCGCCAAGGACACTCGCCGCTCGAGCTCGCCCGGGCGTACTTCGTCGAGGCGAGCGCGAAGGAATCTCACGAGGTCGGCCTCGCCCGGATCCTCGGCCCCTGCAACGACGGACTCACGGTACTCCTCTGGGATCCACGTCGAGACGTACGAAAGGCCGAGAGCCCCGCGGCCCGCGATGTCGGCGTACCTCTTCGCCGCGTACGGCCTCAGTCGAGCCAGAGCGCTCAACCGCGCGGCTCCCAAGGCTGCTCCGGCTCGGCAGAAAGCCTCGTCCCATACCTCGAGGGTGTCGTTCGGCCCAGGACGCACGCCGCGGCCCAACGATTTCAGCAACGCGTTCCGTTGTCGCAAAACGCGCTCCCATTCGCGACGCACGGCCTCCTGCGCGGGCCGCACCTTCACGACTAAGTCATCGAGGAATCGGCGGCGACCGTCTGGGGAACCTTTCACCAAAGACAGCTCGTCGGGGCCGAAGAACACGCTGACGCACAGTTCACTCAGCCCCTTGATCCCGGAGACGCGCGTCTTATTGACGAGGGCTTTCGTACCGCGCCCCGGCCGGAGTTCGAGATCGATCTCGACGCGACGCGATCCCTTCACCACGGTTCCGTGTAACAAGGCGCGCTCGGCCCCCTGTCTAACGAGGGCGGAGTCGGCGGAACGTGGTGAGCCCAGCCCGCTCAAGCAATAAACGGCTTCTAGGAGATTTGTCTTTCCTTGCGCGTTCCTGCCGATGACGAGGTTAAGGCCGGAGCTGAGCTCCAAGCGGGCCTCTCGGTAATTCCGGAAATCCTGGAGACCCAGTTGCGCTACCTCCAAGAGCTAAGACAACCTCACCGGCATCAAGAGATAGGTGAACTCCTGGTCGGCCGCATCATGCAGGATCGCCGGCTTCAACCCATCTGCGACCTCGAGAACGACGTTGTCACCCTGCATCGCGGAGGCGCCGTCGTAAAGGAACTGTGGGTTGAACGCGATCACGAGCTCTTCGCCTTCGTACGTCGCGTCGAGGATCTCTTGACCCTCGCCGATGTCGGGCGTGTGAGCGGAAACCTCGAGCTCGTTACCCAAACGCAGCTTCACCGGGAGGTTGTTCTGAGCGAGTAGGCCTACTCGCTTCGTGACCTCGAGGAGCTTGTCCTTGTCGACGGTGAGGGCGTTGCTGTACCCCTGAGGGATCAGTTGTTTGTAGTTCGGAAACTCACCTTCGATGAACCTCGAGCCGACGATCGAGTCGCCCGCGCCCGACCCCTCTTCTCCAGAGGAGGTGATCTTGAAGGACGCGAAGTTGCTTTGGACGCGCACCGTGATCGTCTGGGAGCGCCCCTGGATCGCCCGGCCGATCTCGCCGAGGGTCCTGGCAGGGAGAACCACCTTCCGCGTTTCAGTGCCACCACCAGAAGCTGAGAGAGAACGGACCGCCAGTCGATACGAGTCGGTGGCCGCCAGAGTCACGCTCCCGGCCTCGATCTCCCACAGAACTCCGGTCAGCACCTGCCGGCTCTCATCGCCCGATGCGGCTCGCACTACCTGCGACAGCGCGATCGACAGCGCACTAGCGTCCAGATCTATCTGCGTTACGTCGCCGGCGCCCTCTTCCTCGATGGGCAACGCAGGGTAGTCGTCGGCCGCCAGGGATTTCACTCGGAACTGACCGCGACCCGACCCGATCTCGACCTCACCATCGCCGGCGGCTACCTGAACTTGCCCGGCCCCCAAACTGCGGGACATGTCGCCGAAGAACCGACCCGGCACGATCACCTTGCCCGGCTCGTCCACCCCAGCTTTGAATGACGTCTCCATCGTGAGCTCGAGGTCGGTGGCCGCGATCTGTACCACTCCAGATTCATCGGCCTGGATCCGCAGGCCCGACAGAACGGGCAACGTCGCTCTGTTCGAAACCGCCCTCGATGCGAATTGCACAGCCTCGAGCAAGTCGTCACGCTCGCACCTGAATTTCATCTACGCCCTCCAGTCGTGATGCACGGAAACCACTTTATTAAGAGGCTGCGACAAGAAAGTGTTTCTAGTTCTTAGATATAGATATTTCTTAGTACTCGTACTAGGGGCTGTTGGTGATGTGGGCAACACGAACATGCCCTGGCCAGGACTCCGAAGATCACCGCGCGGATTGTTGGTGGGTGGCGCGACAACAAGGGTGTTATGCGCGGCGTGTGGGGGAGAACAACTTTGATCCACAGATACGGGTGTTGTGAAGTGGTTATCCACGCGCGGCCTGTTGACGGATACGGGTGGTCAATTCACGAACCTGTTCGAACGAACTCTCACTCTTCTGCATCAATTCACG
>JAXDJP010000442.1:0-7078 GCA_034665645.1 Actinomycetota bacterium
GGATCGCCACAAACAGACGAAAGAACGTAGTCAGCCTATTGAGCTCTCGGTCCGGGTAGTCGACCGACAAGCGGCTCGGTTGATGAATAACAGCTGCGGTTGCGCTCATATGTAGCCTCCCGATCGAGATACCTCCAGCAGGGAACGAGTCCCTGGCGAGGTCTGGAGCCCGTTCACCACTTCGTGATGAGCGAACATTCGAAGAGACCAGTTGGCGCGCCTGCGTTGGCTTGCCTATTCAGAGTAGGCCTGTTAGTCCGTTCGATGTAGAAAACGAACTAAGCAGTCTGCGCAGATGTCGGCTGCGTTTGTCGTCACATATGCGTGTACGTCCCTGCATCCGACTCATTCTGGAAGACGGGGACGGGCGCGCATCGGACGGCAGTACAGTGAGAAGAGAAACATCGCCAACTGCTCGAGCAGATCGCCACCTTGGCCTGTTCCGTTGACGGGAAAGGTTCGTCGATGGATAACCTCTTTCCAGCCACCCCCCAGCACGCCGTGGAGAAGCTCTCGCTGACGGGCAACACAACGCGCGAACCTATCGATTTTCTCGACCTAGTCGGACATGAATTGAAGCAGCCACTGACCGCCGCACGCGGATGCTTGGGTCTCCTATTGGAGCGGGGGGATCGGATAGACGAGCCCACGCGGATTTCCCTTTTAGAGACTTCCATCAGGAATCTCGACCAACTCTCCGCCCTCATCGGGAGCCTGCGCCTTTTCAGCGATACCGACCAGGGACGGCTCCATCCGACCGTAAAGCTCGTCTCGGTTGAGGAACTCTTTAACGACGCGGTTGAAGACTTTCCGGACGCCCGAACGGAACGGAAACTGATCGCCGACTGCGCACCGGGCCTTCAGATAAGGGTCGACCAAGACCTTTTCAAACAGGTCTTAGCGAATCTCCTATCCAATGCCGTCAAGTTCGGACCGCCTGGCTCCGTGATCACCCTCGAGGCGCATTCGTCCAACGGCGACGTGATCATCACCGTAAAAGATGAGGGAGATGGCTTCGCTGAGAAGGACAACGAGCGCATGTTCGACAAGTCCGTACAACTGACGAAAGGTGGCAAGGGTCTCGGGCTTGGGCTCTTCGTGGCGAGAGAGATCGTCGAAGCGCACCGAGGACAGATCAGCGCAGCCAGCGAAAGTGGCGAAGGCGCGGCGTTCGCGGTTTCGATCCCCGCCTAATACGTTGACGGCTTCTTATGACGTCAGTTCCCGGGAACTAAACTCCTTCTCGATTGCCAAGACCTCAGGTAGTACCTTCCAGAACACCGAAAGCAAGTCGGTGTCGAAGTGTGCTCCCGCGTCCCTCTTCATCATCTCGACTGCCTTGACCAACGGAAACGCTCGCCTGTAGACCCGGTTACTCGTCAATGCGTCGAAGACGTCGGCGATCGCCGCTATGCGTCCAGCAATCGGAATTGCGCTACCGATGAGTCCGTTGGGATAACCGGTTCCATCCACTTTTTCATGGTGAGTGAGCGCGATCTCGGCGGCCAGGTTTAGCAAGGGAGATTCGGAATCTTTGAGGATCCCATAGCCGATCGCCGCGTGTTCCTGCATCACCGCGCACTCCTCTGGCAGCAGCGGCCCCGGCTTCAAGAGAATGCTGTCGGGAACACCTATCTTCCCCACGTCATGAAGGGAACTTGCCTCTCGAATCGTCTCGTGAAGGTGGCCATGTCCGGACGCTTGGGCCAACGTCTGGCAGTATCGACTCATTCGCTCGACATGGAAGCCGGTTTCTTCATCGTGATATTCGCCGGCGACCGCCAAGCGCTCGATCGTTTCCGCTCGCGTGGCTCGAACGACCTTCTCAGAGAGTTCAAGTTTCACGATGGTCTGCCAGAGATCACCCGTCCTGGCTTTCACGATCTCTTCGAGATGGTCCCGGTGATCTTGATTCACAAGTTCCAGGGTCCGGCGCCTAAGAGCATTGCTGACGCCGATCACCACTTCATTCGGCCGGAACGGCTTGATGATGTAACCAAAGGCGCCCAAGGAGAGGGCCTTGTCGGCCAGCTTTGCGTCGTCTTCCCCAGTTACCATCAAGGTTGCTGTCCCAGGCATGGTCTCGTGGATATGGCTCAGGAGCCCTAAACCTGAACCCCCCGGCATCTGCATGTCTGTCACCACTAGGTCAATCTTCTTAGTGGCCAACAAGCGGCGAGCGTCTTGATTGGAGGAGGCCGTCACTAAGTCTTGGTATCCGGCACCCTTCAAGATGCGGAGGAGGACGCGCAGTATCGCCTCCTCGTCGTCAACTAGAAGGACGGAAGCGCCGGAGTCGCAGTTCGCGACATCATGGCGATCGGCCCGCCTACCCTGCGCTCGGTCCCCTTGGAGTCCATTCATAGTGGCCTAGCAGCTGTCCTGCCGGCGAGCAGATAGATCTCCTCGCACAGCTCTTGCGAAGACAACCCTTTCTGAAGCCAACCCACAGCCCCTGCGGCCTTCGCCTCTTCTCGGAGACTTGGATCTCCATACGCACTCAGAATGACTACGACAGGTGGAGATCCCAGAGACCCGATGTGCCTGGCCACCTCGATGCCGTTCATGAACGGCATCGAGAAATCTGTCAACACGACATCGACGGTGACATGCCGAGCCATCTCCACTAGGTCCACTCCGTTGGCGGCCTCACCCAATATCTCCATACCTCTAGCCTCAAGGACACGCCTGAGCGCGTGGCGTAACGCATCCTCATCGTCAGCCAGCAAGAGCCGTAGCTTCTGCACCGGAGATCCTTTCCAGGGTGAGGCTCACACGGACCCGCGTTCCTCGACCGATTGCAGCATCGACAAAGCATCTCCCTCCAACGAATTCGATCCGTTCTTTGATCGAAGCCAGCCCCAGGTGGCCGTCCATCCCACTCATATCCATCGTCGACGCATCGAAGCCCACGCCATCGTCTGAGATCTCCAGCTGAACCTCACCGTCTCTGGCAGCGCATCTGACAACCACGCGACTTGCCTTGGAGTGCTTCGCCACGTTAGTCAAAGCTTCTTGCGCGGTCCGGTACAGGAGAGTCTCGATCCCTCGGTTGAGCCTCACCTCGATGTCCAGATCCAGCTCGCAGACAATCATTGTCCGCGTCATGAAAGACGCTAGAAGGTCACCGAGGGCCAGAGTCAATCCGCGCTCATCGAGTACCGGGGGTCGAAGATCGGTCATGAGGACTCGCAGACTCTCTATCTCTGCTGATAGCCCGGTCTCCAGGGCAAACAAAGCCGTGCGTGTGAGGACGTGCTCCTCTAGGCCCACCGCTGCGAGATCGACTTCGAAAGAAAGCGTAGTCAACCGTTGGATCGGCCCATCGTGAAGCTCGAGTGCAAGCAACGAACGCTCGAGCTCCGCCGCTGTTTGTACTGCATCCAGTAGATGCCGGCGGCCGGCCTCGAGGTTTTTGAGCTCGTCGACGGCCGTCTCCAGTTCCAGTCCCTGGACCTCAAGAAGTGACGCCGTCCGTTCTAAGGATCGCACCAAGCCGGCTATGCGCAGAAAGGCAAGAAGGAAGAGGACGAGAGTACCCATCGTCATCACCCAAGGATTGACTTCCGCACCTCCAAGGATCGTCATACCCAACAATCCCGGCCCTAAGATCGCAGCGCCGGCCAGGAGGACGAGTTGGCGTCGCGAGATGGTCGATCTATCCGCGTTCTTCTTGGGCACAAGAGTCTTCATCGACGGGTCCAGCGCGGCAGCACCGAACGCCAGGTAGCTGATGATGAAGCCGCCGTCGAGCACACCGGTCGTATACGTCCCTTGCAGTACGCGCACCCCGTAGATCGTGTCGAAGATCAACAATGAACCGATCGAGACCAACAACCAGGTCAACGACATGTTCCTGCGGCCTTCGCTCAGCAGGAACCAACAGACGGTGGCCAGTAGAAGCAGGTCGGCAATCGGGTATGCGATAGAGGCGAGTCGTTGGACCATTGTCAGAGACTGGTCGGTGGCGTAGGGCTCCATCAGAAAGACCCAGGCGACGAGTCCTGCACTCGTCGCGATGATCGATGCATCGATGAAGCTGCCACGCGTTCGTCTCGAACCACCGATCAGGCCCGCCAGTCCGGCCGCCAAGAAAGGATAGGCGGCAAGATAGACGACATCGTTGAGAGCTGGAAATGGCACTGGGCCGCCAGCATCGAGCCTCCAATAGATGACGTCACCAGTCACGAACATCAGGTTGCCGGCGGCTAACAGATACCAAGCCAGGGCACGCGGCGGGCGATGGATACGCACTCCAATAACGATGCCTAGGCTTCCGATAACCCCGCAGAGCGGGTAGAGCCAGCCGGGATCAATGATCGTCGATTTCGAATAATCGAAGATCGCCGGCAGCGCCAGCAAGGCCATGGCGATCGCGCTTCTACGCGCCCACTTATCTCTAGACTGGAGTTCCCAGACACTCATCATCAATCTCGGAGCACGCGCCTAGGCAGCGGGCACGAGCTGGGAGCCCAAGACTTCCCGAACTCGAGTCAACAGCTGGTCCGAGTTGAACGGTTTGTTGATCAGAGCATGGCCACTATCCAGAACTCCGCGCTTGGTGGCTATTTCATCCGTGGAGCCGGACATGAATAGCACTCTCATCTCGGGTCGTAACGGCTGCACCAGGTCACTTAACGCCGGACCGGACATCAGCGGCATCACTACATCACTCAGGAGCAGGTCGATGCTGCCCGGACGCTCGGAGCAAATCTCGACCGCCTCTGCCCCTGATGCAACAGCGACCACATCGAATCCTTCGCGTCGAAGGATCCTTCCGACTAGGTCTCGTACCGGATCCTCGTCTTCAACGACCAGGATGGTCGTTCCCCGGCCCGACGTCTCATGCAGCGGAGGACCAACCGGCGAACTCACTTCTTCATCGGTAACTGGTAGGTAGACGACGAAAGAAGTCTTTGCGCCAATTTCTGAGTCCGCATAGATACCGCCTTGAGCCTGCTTGACAATGCCGTAGGCCGTTGCAAGCCCCAGACCAGTGCCTTCGCCGCGCGGCTTGGTAGTGAAGAAGGGCTCGAAGATGTGATCCACGATCTCTGCATCGATCCCCATCCCAGTGTCGGTCACCGTTAGGCACGCATACTGCCCGGCAAGGAGATCGACGCGCATTCCTGCCTCGATTTCGACATCGCACGTTGTGATCCCTATCCGGCCACCTTCGGGCATGGAGTCGCGGGCGTTTACGACCAGATTCAGGAGGATCTGCTCGATCTGACTCTGATCCGCCTTCGTCAACAACTGCCCGGGTTGAGTGTGGATGTCGAGCTCGAATTTTTCCCCTGCTGCGCGAGCAAGAAAGACCGCCATTCCCGAAACGACTTCGTTTAGGTCAAGAACGACGGGCTGAATGTCCTCCTTGTGGGAAAAGGCCAACAACTGGTGGACCAACTCAGCCCCGCGCTTCCCTGCCTTGATGATCTCGTGGATATCCGCCGACCCTGCATGGCTCTCGTCCAGAGTCTCAGCGACGAACTCCGCGTAGTTGAGCACTACCGAAAGGATGTTATTGAAGTCGTGAGCGATGCCCCCCGCCAGCTGTCCGACTGCTTCCATCTTCTTTGCTTGGTGGAGCTGGCTTTGGAGTCGCGCCTGCTCCTCTCCGGCTAACTTGCTCGCCGACTCTGCTCCCGCCTCGGCCGTGATGTCCGCAAGGGTCCCGACCCAGCCTGCTATTCCACCTTCGGTGTCAGGGATGGACTCGGAGGTCACCAGAACGATCCGTGAGGTCGCATCCGGACGTCGGATCTCGTATCGCTGACTATGCTTTGACGGATCCGCGACGGGAGCCAACTCGGCGACCAGGTCGGCCCGCTCCTTCGAGTCGACGATCGTGTCCCAATCTCGCCCCGCCGCCTCTTCGGATGGAATGCCGGTGATCTCGGACCAGCGCGGGTTGGTGTAGATGAGCCGTGCCTCGGCATCGGTGCGGAAGATGCCGATCGGAGCAGCATCGGTCAGCAACCTGAGCTGGTCTGCCGACGCTTGGACTTCCTGCGCCTGCCTCGCAAGGGCCTTGGCTTGAAGGAACAGCTTGACGAAGACAGAGACCTTCGCTCGGAGCTCGTCCGGTTGGATCGGCGCGAACATGAAGTCGACAGCGCCCGAGACATACCTTGATTTGGGCCCGATCTCATCCCCCGCGAAAGCAGTGACGAATATGATCGGAGTCATCTCAGACTCCTTGCGCCGTCGGATGAGCGCGGCGGTCTCAAATCCATCCACGTCCGGCATGCGGACATCGAGAAGGATGACGGCGAAGTCCTGGGTCATCACAGCGCGCAGTGCAGCTTGTCCCGAATCCGCCTGAACGATGGGAAGGCCGAGCGGAGTCAGCGCAGCCGCTAAAGCAAGGCGCTTCGATGAGGTGTCATCGACCACCAGGACCGGTGCGGTGCCTCCGTCCGACACGCGTGTCCCCCGATCTTGGACGCCCCAGGATCCGGATTTCATGGAGTATTCGTGGCGACGTTCTCCCCGGGATCCGGATTTCATGGAGTATTCCTGGCGACGTTCTCCCCAGGTTGTGGCGTTCATCGAGGGCTCTTGCCGATCTCCGGTTTCCACGGTTTGACCGCAGCGACAAGGGTTGGCAACCACGGGCTGATCGCCGCTACAAGTTCGCCGGTGTCCACCGGCTTGGGCACGTAATCGTTGGCACCTGCGTCGATGCACCGTTGTCGCTCGCCGGCCATGACCTTGCCCGTCACGGCGACGATAGGGAGATCCTTGCAATGCTCGAGCTTGCGGATCGCACGGATGGTGGCGTATCCGTCCATGCCGGGCATCATTATGTCCATCAGGACGATGTCGACAGGCGGCCGATCTGTCAGCATCGCAACCGCGTCCGAGCCGCTCTCCGCGAAAGTGACGGTAGCGCCGCCTCGCTCGAGGAGCGCCTTCATGGCGAACACGTTGCGGAAATCGTCGTCGACGACGAACACCTTCGCCCCTCCGAAAGCGCCTTCTTCCAGCAGGAAGGCCTGTCGCCGCTCGGGCAGCTCGGTCGCATTCTCCGTTCGCGGGCCGCGTGTCCGCGCAAGTTCGACCGGAACAACTATCG
>JAXDJP010000443.1:0-4181 GCA_034665645.1 Actinomycetota bacterium
CAGAGAGCCGAATGGCTCGAGACCGCTCGGAAACGTCCCGAACGAACCACCCCGAAGGCGGACCCGAAGGAAGCGGAGCTTCGTTCGCTCCGCGACTACCTCCTCGGGAACGAATCCACGACCGCGCCGGTCAGGAGCCTCTCGCCGAACGTCGGCGGGTCCACCGCGCCCGGCGATCGTCTCGAGCCCTCCAAACGCGACCAGCAAGCAGACTTCTTGCGCGCTCGAGCGGAGGCCGCGAGGGCGCGCGCGGAGGAAGAGATCGCGGCGATGCGGGCCGCTGCGGAACTGGAGGCAGCGAATCTGAGGGAGGCGACGCTCGAAGCATGCGCTCAAGAGCTCGAGGTAGCCAAAACGGCCGCAGAACGCGAGGCGCTCGAGATAAAGGCGCGCGTCCAGTCGGAGGTTGCGGAGTTGCGGCGCGAAGCCAACCGCCAGCTTGCGGAGGCTCGGGACTTCCTGGAGAACCAGGGGGCAGAGGCGGAGAAACGAGCAGCCGACCGCATGAAGCGAGCGGAATCGGAAGCCGAGGCCGAGCGAGGCGTGTTGCGCCAAGAGCTTGAGGCATTGCGGCTCGACGCCGAACGCCAAGCCGAAGAACTACGCAAGAGCGTCGTCGAGCAAGGCCAAAGTGAAGCGGCGAGATTGGTCGCCGACGCGGAGAAGTCCGCAGAAGCGATGAAGGAAGGCGCGCAACAAGAGGTCGCGAACATCCTTGCCGGTTTGCAGTACTCCGCTGTCGCTTATCAGGATGAAGCGCGCGAGAAAGCAGCTCAGGTGACGGAGTTGTCTCATTACGAAGCCGGCGTGTTGTTCACCCGCGTTTTCGACGAAGTAGCCGAAGCCCGACGCCGCGCCGAGGAGATCGCCGCGGAATTGCCGGAGGAGGCCAAGCGGCGCGCGGCCGAGATACACGACGCAACGGCTAAAGATCTCGAGGCTCTTCGCAAGAAGGCCGACGACGAGGCCGCCCGGATAACCGCCAGAGCAGAGGCAGAGGCTGCACGCACACACGAGCGCGCACAGAAGGACATAGACCGGCTGAAGGCCGACGCGGAACGCGACGCTGCAAAGATCCGCTCGCTCGCCGAAAAGGCAGGCGAGAAGATCCTCGAGGAACGTCGAGCGGAAGCGGTCGCCTTGAGCTCCAAGATCGAGGATGACGCCGCGATCGGCAGGGCGCACCTAGCTCGCGAGCGTGCGAAGAGCGAAGAAGAGATCGCCGAGCTACGCAAGGTGGCCGAAGGGGAGGCCCGTAAGGACCGAGCGCGCGTCCAGCAGGAGCTAACGGAGCTGCGCGCCCAGGCCAAGCTCGAGGTCTCGGAGCTGCGACGTGAGGCCGAGGAGGAGATCGAGAGCCAACGAGCCGCTGCAGAGAAAGAGTCCGTCAAGCTCGAAACTGCTCTGGAGCGCCGGTTGACCGCGCTGCGCGCCAAGGCCGACAAAGAGGTGGCGGCGCTTCGGAAGGCCGCCGCGGAAGAGGCGGCTTCGCTTCGTAAAAAAGCCAAAGAAGAGGTCGCCCGGCTGCGGGCCACCACCACAGAAGAGACCGACAGGCTCCGGTCGGATGCCGAAACGTATTCGGAGAAACTTCGTTCGGGGGCGGAGAGCTACGCGCGATCCCTTCGTGTGGACGCGGAGGCGAAAGCCCGCCAGACCATCCAAGAGGCCGGTGAGAACGCGACGACGCTCGTCACGACCGCTCGCCGCCGAGCGAAAGAGATCATGTCGGGCACGCGGGAGACCATCAGGTCTCTCGACGGGAAGATGTCCGAGTTCGAGTCGACGCTCGATCGCATGAAGGAACTGATCGAGGATCCGGCGTACAGCGTCAACGGGGAACACGAGGGCGAGCAGCGTCGCCCGAAGTGGCTGCGTTCTACGTAACCTCTAGCTCGTGTCTGCCAAGTCTGTGAGCCACGGCCGCGCGGCCGCGAGGACCGATCCGCCCTCGCGGGGAGGTCACCTCGCCGACACCCACGATCTGATCCGCGTACAGGGCGCGCGCGAGAACAACCTCAAGGACGTCAGCGTCGAGATCCCCAAGCGTCGGCTGACTGTCTTCACCGGGGTGTCCGGCTCGGGGAAGAGCTCGCTGGTTTTCAGCACGATCGCCGCAGAGTCGCAGCGGATGATCAACGAGACCTACAGCGCCTTCGTCCAGGGCTTCATGCCGACGCTGTCACGCCCCGACGTAGACCTACTGGAAGGACTGACCACAGCGATCATCGTCGACCAAGAGCGGATGGGCACTAACCCGCGCTCTACGGTGGGCACCGCGACCGACGCCAACGCGATGCTGCGCATCCTCTTTAGCCGTGTAGCGAAGCCGCACATCGGCCCCCCTATCGCCTACTCGTTCAACGTTCCCATGCGGAAAGCCAGCGGGGCCATGACCGTGGACAAGGGCAAAGGGGAGCGGATCGTGGTGCGTAACGCCGTTTATCACGGCGGCATGTGTCCGCGCTGCGAGGGAATGGGAGCCGTAACCGACTTCGACCTGTCTGCGCTTTACGACGACAGCTTGTCGCTGGCCGGGGGCGCCCTAACGATCCCCGGTTACAGCATGGACGGCTGGTACGGCCGCATCTTCCGCGGCTCCGGCTTCTTCGACATGGACAAGCCGATCCGCAAGTACACGAAGAAGGAACTGAACGACTTGCTCCACAAGGAACCGACCAAGATCAAGGTCGATGGGATCAACCTGACGTACGAGGGTTTGATCCCGAAGGTCCAGAAATCCTTCCTGTCCAAGGACGTCGACGCGTTGCAACCGCACGTGCGCGCTTTCGTGGAGCGGGCGGTGACGTTCCAGACGTGTCCTGAATGCGGTGGCACACGGCTAAACGAAGCAGCCCGGTCGTCGAAGATAAAGAAGAAGAGCATCGCCGACGTTTGCTCGCTACAGCTCAGCGATCTCGCACAGTGGCTGCGGGGACTGGATGAGCCCTCGGTCGCTCCTCTGCTCGCGGGCCTGCAACACCTCCTCGACTCCTTCGAGGAGATCGGCCTGGGTTACCTCTCCCTCGACCGGCCGACCGGAACGCTGTCGGGCGGCGAGGTGCAACGCACGAAGATGATCCGCCACCTCGGTTCCTCGCTGACCGACGTCACTTATGTTTTCGACGAACCCACCATCGGGCTCCACCCCCACGACGTCGAGCGCATGAACGACCTATTGCTGAGGCTGCGAGACAAGGGCAACACCGTGCTCGTGGTCGAGCACGAGCCGGAGACGATCGCGATCGCGGACCACGTCGTCGATCTCGGCCCCGGCGCGGGCGCCGCGGGCGGCACCGTGTGCTTCGAGGGGACGGTCGAGGGGCTTCGGGCCGGAGACACGATCACCGGTCATCACCTTGACGATCGCGCCGCTCTCAAGCCCGAGGTGCGTAAGTCGACCGGCGCCCTGGAGATCCGCGGCGCCGACACGAACAACCTTCAGAAGGTCGATGTCGACGTCCCATTAGGCGTCCTTTGCGTTCTCACCGGCGTCGCCGGCTCCGGCAAGAGCTCGCTGGTGAACGGCTCGCTGGCCGAGCGTGAGGGGGTCGTAACGATCGATCAAGCGGCGATCAAAGGTTCACGCCGGAGCAATCCGGCGACCTACACCGGATTGCTCGATCCGATCCGCAAAGCGTTCGCGAAGGCCAACGGGGTGAAGCCCGCGCTGTTCAGCGCCAACTCGGCGGGCGCTTGTCCGAATTGCAATGGAGCCGGCGTCACCTACACGGACCTGGCGATGATGGCCGGGGTGGCTACGGTCTGCGAAGCGTGCGGAGGGAAACGTTTCCAAGCCGAAGTTCTCGACTACACGTTCGGCGGGAAGAACATCAGCGAGGTTCTGGCCATGCCGGTTACCGAGGCTCACGCCTTCTTCGCCGGCGACGAGGCGAGCGTTCCCGCGGCCGCCAGGATCCTCGAACGCCTCGGGGACGTCGGCCTCGGATACCTCGCGCTGGGGCAGCCGCTCACCACTTTGTCCGGTGGCGAAAGGCAGCGGCTCAAGCTGGCTACTCACATGGGGGAGAAGGGCGGTGTCTACGTGCTCGATGAGCCGACCACCGGGCTCCACCTTGCCGACGTCGCGCAACTGCTGGGCCTGTTCGACAGGCTCGTCGATTCGGGCAAGTCGGTCATCGTCATCGAGCATCACCAAGGGGTCATGGCGCACGCCGACT
>JAXDJP010000444.1:0-5544 GCA_034665645.1 Actinomycetota bacterium
CGAGTGGAAGCATGGGGTGCCGCTCGCGTTTCTCGATGATGAAGAATGCGACCAAAGCGACGATCCCGATCACAAGCGAGCCGAGAATGGAGGGACTCGTCCACCCACGCGGCCTTCCTTCGATGAGCGCGTAGATGATTCCTCCGAGAGCGAGGGCGGCCGCGACTGCACCCTTAACGTCGGGAGTCTTTGTCGCTTCTTCGTCGCGCGTTTCTGGGATGTGATGTATCGCCATGTAGATGGCGAGAGCGGCCAAGGGAAGATTGATGAAGAAGACGAGCCGCCACGACACCGCGTCGACCAGGTATCCGCCGACGAATGGGCCGATTGCGGTCGTGACCCCCGCTAACCCCGACCACGCTCCGATCGCTCTCGATCGATCTTGTGGGCGAAAGGTCGCTTGGATGATCGCGAGACTTCCCGGCACAAGGAGAGCCGCGCCGACTCCTTGAAGAGCGCGCGCGGCGATCAACGCGCCGATCGATGGAGCCAGGCCGCACAAGGCGGAGGCAACCGCGAACCCACCGAGCCCGTAAACGAACATCTTTCTGCGCCCGTAGAGATCGCCTAGCGATCCTCCCAGGAGAAGGAACGCGCCGAGAGTGAGCAGATACGCGTCGACGGTCCACTGGAGTCCGGCTAATCCGCCCCCGAGGTCCTCTTCCATCTTCGGGAGCGCGACATTGACGATCGTGGAGTCGAGGAAGGCGATGCCGGAGCCCAGCACCGTGGCGATGATGACGCCCCACGCCGCACGTGTCCCGTACTCAAGAGAGGTTTCACTCCGCGCCTGCACAGCGTGGGCCCAGATGGACTTGAACCATCGGCCTCACCCTTATCAGGGGTGCGCTCTAACCGGGCTGAGCTATGGGCCCCAATCGAGGCGGCATCTTAGCCTTTATAGGCGTCGTACAGGGAAGCCGGAAGCTGGACCTGGGGGTTCAGGCGATCTTTGAAGTTAAGCACCGCCTTCTTTCCGAACCCACCCTTCATCTTGAACACTCGGACGCCGGCGAAGGAATCGAAGTCGTTCGAGTAGATGCGGTTGTTGTACCAGTACGCCGACCACGTGTCGGGGTTCGTTCCCTTCGGAAGGTCCACGTAGTAACCGAGCTCCTTCGGCGCGGCCGGGTCGCTGAAGTCCACCGCCGAGATCCCGCCCGAGTAATACGCCGAAACGGCGACGTACCTCTTCGGATCCTTCGTTGGAAGGATGTTGTAGAGGTGCGTGGTGCAACGGAGACGGCCGGCTTCGTCCGGGGTGTCGGCGCTCGGGATGCGCGGCAGGCTGTAGTGACCCTTGAGGACGGGATTCGCGGGATCGGTGATGTCGTAGAACCACATCGCGCCGACGCTGGAGTCCTTGTCGGCAGCACAGCCGCCGCCGCCTTCGGCCCCCCCGTACTCGTCGCTGATGATCACGTACTTGCCGTCCCACGTGAACGAGGACGAGTGGTGGAACTGGATGTTCTCGTTGGTGATCGTTGAGAGAACCTTCGGCTCCGCGGGGTTCGAGATGTCGAGGACGTTCGTGTTCTGCAGGCACGCCGCGACCGCGAGGTCCTTGGCGGGGAACACGGTCGTGTCGTGACAACCGATCGAAGGAGGTACGACGGCGGGTGTCCCGATCACCTTCGCCTTCGTCGGGTCGTTCTTCGGAAACTCGATCACCGAGAACTTGCGGTGCGACGCTTCGTTGCAATTCGGTCCTTGCGCGGTCGGCGAGAGCGGATACGAGTTGACGTACATGTAGACCTTGTCTCCGGCCGGCAGAAGAACGTGCGTGTGCGATCCGCAATCGGTCTCGACGAATTTCACCTGCTTGGGCTGATCGAGGTCGGAGATGTCGATGATCCGGATCCCCTCTTTGCCCATGGAGTTGTCGGTGTTGTTGCACGTCGCGCTGTCGCCGTTGTTCGAGGAGGGCGCGTCGACGGACACGTACACGTAATGACCCAAGATCGAAACGTCGCCTTGGGAGCTGGGGCATGCGTGGAAGCCGACCTGTTTGATGTAGGGGGGACCCTGCACGCGCTTGAAGAAGGCGGTTCCCTGGAAGCTTCCGGCGACGATGAGCTTTCCTTGGAAAGCGAGGTCGGTTCCCTCGGCGTTCACGCCCTTGCCAACCTTGATCGGTACCTGCGCCAGCATGCGAGCGTTCTCGGAGTGATCGCTCTCGGCGTGCAACGGTGCGAGTGGAACGAGGACGCACGCGGCGAGCAGTACGAGGCTGAACCTCTTAAGGCGGAGCGACATCGGGATCCCCTTTTATCGGTTGCTTAAAAGTGGGGTTCGCTCCCGACGGCACAAATCCTGCCAAAACGGACCCACCTTTGGGGCGGGTCCGTTGAAATCCTGCGATGTGGCCGCGAGGCCGGTAGGTCAGCTGCTGAGGCCGAGGGCCTCCACGATGGCGTCCTTGGGACGAGCGCCGATGACCTGAGCCTTGATGTCACCGTCGACGAATAGAGCGATCGTGGGAATGCTCATCACTCCGTAACGAGCGGCGACGTTGGGGTTCTCATCGATGTTCAGTTTGACGACATCGATCTTGCCGTTGTACTCGGTGCGGATCTTCTCGAGCTCGGGGTGCACGAGACGGCAAGGTCCACACCACTCGGCCCAGAAGTCGACGATCACCGGAGTGTCCGAGGCGAGGACCGCCTCGTTGAAGTCCTGGTCCCCTACATCTCTGATATCTGACACGGAGGTTTCCTCCTCGAGGTTCTAACGCGTTCCATCTACTGGAACGCTCAGCGACTCTCGCTATTCCCCCAGGGGTAGAAGCTACTTGATGCTGTGGCGGGGGCGGAGCCTCTTCCAGAACTTCTCTCGGACGGAGTCGTCGTCCTCGTCGTAATCCTCCAGAAGAGTTCCGTCACCGGAGCGCTCGGGGACCGACCAGAACGGGTCGTCGTCGCCTTCTTGCTCGGGGTCGACGAGTTCGTCCCACGCCGAGGACTCGGTCTCGTAAACGGGGGCCCGGCGGCCGGACGTCTCTTCCGCGACCGGACCGAGGATCTGCATGACCTGGCCGGTCATCCGGGAGGCCTTGGCCGAGTCCTTCTGAGCGGCAACCGAGGATGCCTGCGCCGCGCGTGCGGAACCTTGCGCCGCTTTCGCCGCGTCCTGAGCTGCCTTGATCGTCGCGATCTGATTGTCGAGGAGGGCTCTTTGCTCGGCCGACTGACCGGCGACCATCTCTGCCACGTCCCAGATCGCTTGGCGTGCCGCGTAGGCCGCCTCTTGGGACGCCCTTGTCGCTTCTTCAAGTGCTCCTCGAATGGCGCGCTGTTCTTCGATGTGAGCGTTCGTTTGCATGATCGACCGCTCCTGCGCGAGCCGGGCTGCCTCCGCGACCTCGCGACTCGCTCGTGCGGCTTCCGCGGCCGCAGCAGACGCTTGTTCGTGTCGGGCTCGTGCGCCGGCTTCGCCGGCAACGGTTTCCGCGGCCTGGCGCGCCAACTCGGCTGCCTCCTGCGCGGCACGCGCCGTTTCTTCTTGCGCGCCGATCGCGATGCTGCCTTGCTCGGCGTGCTCCGCAGCTTTCTGAGCGGCCTCGAGCGCTTGCTTGGCTGCCCGCTGAGCGTCGTCTTGCGCTTGCTGGATCGCAGTTTTGACCGAAGTGATCGTCTGAGTCCGAGCTTCCTGTGCAGCCATGCGCACCGATTGGAGCGCCTGTTGACGCGTCTTGGTCAGCTCTTCCTCAGCAGCGGAGATCTCGCCGCGCAAGGGCTCGAGTGCCTTGTGGACTTGCTCGGCGGCTTGGGCACGGGCGGCCTCGGCCGCGAACTGTCGAGCTTTTTGGATCGCTCCATCAGCGGCGGCCACTGCCTCTTCAGATGCGCGCTCGGCGCGTTCCTGAGCGGTACGAGCTTCGGTTGCGATCTTCTCGACCGCTCGTTCGGCTTCACTGCGCAAGCTGGTCGACGCCTCGGTGCCGGCCGCCTGGACAACCTCGGTGGCGGATTTCAGAGCTTCGTCCGCGGCCTGGGTGACTTGCTCGCGAACTCCTTCAAGCGAGCCAACGACCTCTTGTACGGATCGAACCGCGGCCTCACGAGTTTCCTCCGCGATGCGTGCGTGTTCCTCCCTCGTTTCCTCCGCGATGCGGGCATTCTCTTGCCGCGCTTCCTCGGTCACCTGTCGCGCCGCGGCTCTCGCTTCGTCGGCGACGGCAGGTACGAGGTGATGAACCTCCGCGCGGAGCTCCTCGGCAGCCGATTCACGAACGCCCGCGAGCGCCTCGCGCGTTTCCTCTAAGGTCTGTGCGGCAAAGTCCTTGGTTCCGGCGCGCTCCTCGTCGGCGGCCCTGCGCACTCGTTCAAGTGCAGCTTCCGACGCGCGGGCGACGGCCTCCTGTGCCTCGTTAGACCGTTGCAATGCCTCACGGGAACCCTCGATCGCTTCTTGGGAACCCCGTATCGCTTCTTGGGAACTGGCGACGGCTTCGCGTGTGGCGGCTTGGGCTGCCTCCGCTGCACTGTGAGCGGCTTCGGCGGCTTCCTTCGAGTTCTCGAGAGCTTCTGTGACGGCCCCCTTCACGGACTCTTCGGCAGAGTGAGTCGCTTGTACGACGCGCTCTTCGGCCGCCTGCGCGGCTTCCCGCGTCTCCCGGAGGGACCTCTCGTTGACCGCTGCTGCTTCCTCGGCGGCCGTGTGGATCTGCTCCTGGATCTCTTGGGCTTGGCGCACCGCGGCATCGGCTGCGGCCGCCACTTGCTCTTGTGTCGACGTCGCGAGCCTGATCGCGTTCTGTGCCGCAGCGGAGGTTGCTTCGCGAGCGGACTGCGCCGCGCTCTCGACATCCTCGCGTGCGGACTGCGCGGCGGCTTGCGTTTCGAGCCACGCCGTCTGCCCGGCTTTCTCGGCTTCCTCGCGCGCTGTCTGTGCTGCGGCCTCGGCACCCGCACGAGCGGACTGCGCCGCGTGCTGGACCTCCTCGAGGGCGCTCTGCGTCACTCGCCGAGCTTCGTCCCCGGCCGCTTCGGCGGCTGCTTCCCGAGCCGTTCGAACGGCCTCATCGACCGCTTGGATCGCGAACTGCGACGAGGCTTCGACCTGCCGCTGAACCTCACGGGCAGCGCGCACCGTCTCTTCACCTGCGAGTGATGCCTTCTGCTGGCTCATCGCGGCAACGCGCAGAATCTCTTGTGCAGCTGCGGTCGCGACTTCCTCTGCTCGCTCCACGGCGAGTTCCGAGTGTTCGCGAGCGGCAGCGGTGATCGCTTGAGTCTCTTCCCGCGCCGCTCGTCCCGCGCGTTCGGCTTCCTCGCGGGCCATCAAGGCTGCGCCCTCTATCTCCTGGCGAGCGGTGCGCGCCGCGTGATCGGCTTCCTCGCGCGCGCTCTGACTGGCCAGACGCGCCTCGTCGGCGACTGCCTGACGTGCGTTCCGCACGGCTACATCCGTCGCCTCGATCGCCCGCTGTGCGGAGGTCTCGACCTGTTCCTGGATCTCTTCTGCTGCGCGAAGAGCTTCGTTGGTGGTTTCGATCGCGTGTTGCTGCCCGGCGGCGGTGATCCTGATCGCCTCTTCGGCAGC
>JAXDJP010000445.1:0-2859 GCA_034665645.1 Actinomycetota bacterium
TCGGCGACTCGGTCGAGGACCTCGAGGTCGCGCGCGTCGTCGGCCGCTTCTTCGTCCCCGCCAACGGCCCCGAGCGCGACCCGGGCGTCGCCGCGGCAGTCTCCAAGATCGCCAATGCGACCGTCACTGAGGGCCGCATGGGTGAGGGCGTCTACGAGGCGATCGTCTCGACCCTGGCCGGCGCCTAGTCGCCGTTTGCGCTGAAACCGGTCTTGGCTCGCTCGAGCTCACGCTCGGAGATCACCTCATCGATGAGCCCGTACTCCGCGGCGGTCAGCTCCGACCGCGTGGGCCGCGAGACGATCTACTCGCTGCGCCCCGAGCCGCTCGACCACGCCGCCAAGTGGATCGCGTCGGTCGGCGCCGAGTGGGACAGCCGGCTCGGCAAGCTGCGCCGCTCGCTCGAGCGCTAGCTACTTCTTCTTTTCTTCTTTTTCGCCTTCGTCTGAGGCCCGAGTACCTCGGGCGCGAAGGAAAGCGAAGTCGAATTAGTCAGCGCGTAGTGCTTGGTCCCAAAGATGTCCTGGAGCGAGCGCAGCAGCGAATAGGGGTTGAATGCGTCGCTTCGCGTCGAGCCCGGGGTCAGGAACTTCGAGAGCAGCAGCGTCCCGACCCGCGCCGTGTCGCTCGGGTCCTTGGGGAAGGTCTCGCCGAAGGTGATGACGATCAGGCCGTCGGCCTTGTACCCGGCCGAGGCCTGAATCTGCGGGATCAGCGTCTGTAGGAAGGTGTCCGTGGTCGCCGGGCCGCCGGCATCGCCGCTCGCGCACGGCGGTCCTTCGACCCCGTCGTGGCAGAGGTTGGGGGAGATGAAGGAGAAGTTCGGCGTCGTCTTCACGGTCGCAAGATCAGGGGCAAACTGGGTGAACGGCAGGTCGTACGGAGTGCAGCCGAAGTTCTCGATCAGCGAGTGGTAGTAGACGAAGGGGTTGTGCCGGGTGACGTAGCCGCTGGTCGCCTGGGCGGTTGGGTCGGCCGTGTCGGGCTGCGGCCGGTCACACGACTTCGGCATGTCCTCGACGTAGGCCCGCCACTGAAGCCCGGCGCTCGTCACCTGATCGCCAATGCTCGGCGCGGCCTCCGGATAGACGCAGCCGTCTCCGATTGCGACGCCGTCGTTGCCGAGCTTGGTCGCGTAGCCGTAGTCGGTATAGGTGGAGCATTCGCCGCGGGTTGCGCCGTTGGGCGGCTGGCCGCTGGTCATCGCGATGTAGTTGGGAAGTGCCGAGGAACTGAGTAGCGAGTAGTTCTCGAGCAGCTCGCCCTGCGGTCGCAGCGCTCCGGAGAGATAGGGCATCTTGGTCGCGGCGCCGAAGCTCGCGTCGTATCCGGGGCTCGCGAGCGAGATCACCCAGACGTGCTTGACCCGCTTCGGCGTCGTCTTGGCCGGTGTCGTCGTATCGCCGCCGCCGTCGCTCGGCGTCGTCGTGGCCGGCACCGCCGTGGGCGTGATGCTCGGGGCCGGGGCAGCCCCTCCCCCGCCACCCCCGCGGCTGGGCACCGGAGTGGCGGCCGTGCTCGCTACCGGGGTGGGGACCGGCGCCGCGCCGGCGAGCGCGCGAAGGGCGTCCGTGAATTCGTGGCTGTGACCGCCGGCCGTCGCCGTGACGATGATCAGCGCCGTCGAGATCCCCGACGACGCCATCAGCGCCCGGAACCGGGTGCCCTTGATGCTCGCCAGGAAGGCAAGCATGCGGCCGTAGAAGGTCGGCCTCACGTTATGAACTACGCATCCTTTCGCAACAGCGAGCGCCCACACTCGGCGCAGAACTTGACGCCGGGCTCGTGCGGCGCGTCGCAGCTCGGGCAGGTTCCCGGCGCGGCCGCCTCGGCGAGCTTGCTTTCGACCTCGCCGAGCTCCTGGTCGACCTTCTGCAGCTCGGCTGCCTTGCGGGTCAGCGCGTCGAGCTTGACGTGGTCGCGGATCGCCATCTCATAGAAGGCGCCGCCGAGGTCTGCCTGCATGATCGTGAACTTCTCGACCAGCCGGTCGCGCTGCGTGCGCAGCTCGCGGTCCTCCCAGTCTGCGGACTTGGGCTTGGCGCTGTTGGACGACGGCTTCGGCCGCTTGATCTGGGCGAGATCGGAGAAGAGGCGGAAACTGCGGTCGGCCACGATTAGTCGCCGGCCCCCGACGTGCCCGAGCCGCCACCGCTGCCGCCACCGCCGACGGCGACGACATCGGGGAGCGCCTTCTGGCCCTGGATGTAGCTCTCGCCCTTCTGCTTGTTGAAGGCGTCGAGGGCTGCCGTGTCCTGCTGGACCTTCTGCTGGGTCACCTGGGTACCGGCGACCTTGTGCACGTCGCCGTATGCGGTCTTGGCGACCAGCGCGCCCACACCGGAGGCGTTTCGCTTGACGGCGACGACCTCGGCCTTCGGGAACTTCGCCTTCAGCTTCTTCAACGCGGCCTCGGCCTCGCCCTTGGTCTTGAACTGCCCCGAGTAGACGATTGGGCCGCCGGAGGGGTCGGCCGGAGTGAGGGTGAAGTCTGCCGGGGTGATGATGCCGACGTCCGGGGCGCCTTTCGACTCGGCGTCGCTCTTGGCGGTATCGGCGGCGGCCTGGTCGGCGTCGGCCGGCAGGGTGCTGAGCTTGACCGTGAAGCCCTTGTCGAGGGTGAAATCGCTGGTCAGCGTCGGGGGCGTCGTCGCGCCGGCCGCGGCGCCACTCGTGTCCACGTTCTTGAGAGCGGCAAGCAGCTGGTCGTCGTTGTTGTTGCCGCCCTGCCCGACCAGGACGCCGATCGCGACTGCGATCGGCAGCAGCAAAAGGAAGAGCACGGCTGCCGCGCGGCCGCCGGAGGGCGCCGCGGTCTGGATCGCGGTCGGGCTGACGGCCCGCCGTGTGCGCGCCGCC
>JAXDJP010000446.1:0-2771 GCA_034665645.1 Actinomycetota bacterium
GTTCACAAGGACGACCGGCTCTGGGTCACCGTGATCTTCGAGTCCGTCAGCAACCCCGGCACGCCGCTCAACATGCCGCGCTGCTAGGCGATCCGCCGAGACCAGGCACCGCTCCGCCTTCGCCGCACGTAACGGAAACGCATCGACCCGTCGCTCTCCGGCGCCAAATTGAGACGTTAGCGATCGATAGTCCAACTCGCACTTGGGACATTCGGTGCGTATCGACTTTTCCTGGCGCGAATTGGCAGCGGCCGGAAGGACTTGGCGCGTCCTGCAAGAACATTCTTATCGAGATACGAGGCGAAAGATCGCTTCGGTCGTTGACACCCTTCTCAATGCCACGAAAGATGATTCCTAAATGCAGGAAGACGCGGGACACGTCCTAATCGCGGACGACGAACCAAATACGGTTCGCTGGGCTGAAATGAACCTGAACATGGCGGGGTTCGAGGTATCGACCGCGTCCGAAGGTCGGACTGCGCTCGACGACATCGTTTCTTCGCGACCCGATCTCGTGATCCTCGATGTGGCCATGCCGCACATGGATGGGCTCGAGGTGTGCAGGCAGCTACGGCGCGATCCCCGGACGAAGTACACATCCGTCATCTTCCTCACAGGTCGGGACGAGCAGTCCGATCGCATCGCCGGCCTCGAGGCGGGAGCCGACGACTACCTCGTCAAGCCCGTGGATCCCGACGAGCTCATCGCCAGGGTCAAGCGCATGATCAATCGGGCCCGCCAGATGCGGAGCGTCAATCCGCTGACACAGCTCCCGGGGAACGTCGAGATCGGCGAAGAACTGCAGCTGAGGGTCTCAGACGGAGGGCCGTTCGCTCTTCTGTACATCGACCTCGACAACTTCAAGTCCTACAACGACCGGTATGGGTTCGCGCGCGGCGACATGGCGATCAAGAGTCTCGCGGACGACATCCGAGACGCCGTTACGCGGAAGGAAGGCGAGATGGGCTTCGTGGGCCACGTTGGCGGCGACGACTTCGCCGCGATCGTGAGCGCGGACATCGCGGAAGACCTCGCGAAAGAGATCGTCGACGACTGGGACGCTAAAGTCGCCGAGCTCTATCAACCGGAAGAGCGTCAGCGCGGATACGTCGAAGTACTCGATCGCAAGGGTGAGCTCCGACGGTTCCCACTCGTGAGCGTTTCGATCGGCATCGCAACCAACCGCAAGCGCCACATCTCAACGCATTGGGAAGCCGCAGAGATCGCGCGCGAGATGAAAGAACGCTCGAAAGCCCAGGAAGGATCTGCGTTCAGCATCGACCGGCGCGAGACGCCGCGGACGATCACGCTGCCCGACGCGGAGACCCAACCGGTGAGGCTGCGGAAGACTACTTAACTGCTACGAGTCTGCTTCGAAAGAAGACGTGAGGTCGTAGGCACCCGTCGGCAATAGGTAAGAGAAGTGCGCGTGCGCGACGCCGTTCGGGTTGAGGACCAGATCGATGGGATCCGAGCGCAGCCGCGCCACGGTGCCCGATCCATTGCTCACGAGATGAATCAAGCGGCCCTTCACGATGACTCGTGAACGCTCCTGCACGTTGCGCAACTCGACGTCTACGACCACGCTTCCGTTCTTCTCGCTGAGCGATGACTGGATGCTGACCGGAGCGTCTGCGATCAACCGAGTCGAGGACGCCGCCGACACGAGGCCTTGAGTTTCAGTCCAATCGAGCGTGATGAAGTTGTCGCCGTCGCGCGATTCGAGCGGCTTCGCGGGCAGGTCTTTGGCGGCGACGGGAACGAACTCGACCTGACGGACGATCGTCGTCGCCGTGGGGGCCGGGGCTTGCGCCACCACGGTCGTGTCGGTCGGCTCCGTTCCGAGAGGGATGGTCGTAGTCGTCGTCGACTCGCCGTCGGGGAAGGGGCTCTCGCCGCCTCCGTTGTTTCCGTTGCCGCCGTTCTGGCCCCCGTTGTTGGAACCATCGGTCTTGTCGATCCGCTTGCCCTTGACCTTGGTCTTGACGGTCGTGCTCGTCTCGGGACCGGATGCTTGATCGGAGTCGGTGGCGGAGACGCACGCCGTAAGAACGACCAAGGTCGCGACGACCAACTTGCGACGATCGAATGACGCAGGCGTGAATAGGAGCGACGAGCCCAAGAAGACGAGGGCCAGGCCGAACAGGATGATGGGTTGCGTGTTCGAACCGGTGAACGGAAGCTCGTCCCCCGTTGCAGGTTGGGCAGCACCTTCCGCTTCGCCGACCGCCGCGTCCGTCTCGGCCTCGGCCGGCAAGACCTTGGTGTGATAGGTGACGACCTTCTTCTTGATATCGGGGGCCGGATTCACGGGAGCCCGCCGGCCTGCGGTGGCGAGATACGTCGTGACCTTGGGCGCACGCATGGCGATCCCGGGAGCGCTTACACCCGTCGTAGTGGTCGCCCGCAGATTGCCGCGCTGCACCGCTCGCGCGGTCCACGGAAGAACGACACTGCTGCCGGGGGCAAGCTCCTTCAGGACCCACACGATGTCTTCGGTTCCGGCGTTGCTGCCGAGTTGAGCGGCCTCGATGTCGTCGGTGATCTGGACCTGGTCCACGTCGAGCTCGGACGGGATGATGCTCGTGATCGTGATCCCCGAGAGTTTCTTGGATCCGTTGTTCGTTACGTGCACCTTGTAGCCCAGCTTGCTTCCTACCTGGGCGACGACGCGGGACGCCGTTGTCGTTACGTCGAGCGATGCCGCTCCCGGGACGGGAATCGTCGGACTCGGAGTGGGGGTGGGAGTAGGTGTCGGCGTAACGCTGGGA
>JAXDJP010000447.1:0-2642 GCA_034665645.1 Actinomycetota bacterium
GTCCTCGGTCGTCACCTCGGTGCGGGTGGTGACGAAGTCGTGTCCGCCGCGCGAGGTGATCTCCTCGAGAGTGCACGCGCAGATCAGACGATCTCCCGCATACACCGGGCGGGTGTACGCGAAGCGCTGTTCGCCGTGCACCGCGCGACTGTAGTCAATGCCAAGGACCGGGTCGTCGATGATCTGGCTACCGGCGTCCATGGATAGGACGATCGGAAATGTGGGCGGCGCGACGATATCGGGATGGCCCATGGCACGTGCGGCGTCCGGATCGCGGTGTGCCCGGTCGGAAGCACCCACGGCGGTGGCGAATTCCCGGATCTTCTCGCGGCTGACCTCGTAAGGCTTCGTCACCGGATAGGTGCGGCCGGCAAAAGACGGATCCAACGGCATGCGGCGCAATCTACCGGCTCATCGCCCGATCAGCGCGCAGGGACCGGGTACGAGCAAAAGTGGCGGCCCACACTTGATCGTCGGCCGCCACAGGTTGTGCGTGTGAGCGGGTCAGCGCGTCTCGCGGTGCGCGGTGTGCTTGCCACACCGGGGGCAGAACTTCTTCAGCTCGATGCGATCCGGGTCATTGCGGCGGTTCTTGCGCGTGATGTAGTTGCGCTCCTTGCACTCCACACACGCCATCGTGATTTTGGGACGAACATCGGTCGCCTTGGCCACGGCGGAGTGCCTTCCTCGAAAAGGGTGTACTTCCTACCAGCTCACGAGCCTAGCTCGCGCCTGAACGCGCCCGCAAAGCGGGCTCTGTGCCTGCCTGCGTAGCGGTGGCCGGACTTGAACCGGCGACACAGCGATTATGAGCCGCTTGCTCTGCCATCTGAGCTACACCGCCGCGTCGGGCTCTGCCTCGGTCCTGAACCTCCGCGCGAACCCGTGGAGCCCCCTTACGGAATCGAACCGTAGACCTTCTCCTTACCATGGAGACGCTCTGCCGACTGAGCTAAGGGGGCAGGGATTTTTCACCCCGGCACACGGGCTGACCGCGCACGCGCACCGGGTAAGAGTACACGCCCCCACCGGGGCTACGAAATCGACTACGCCGAAACCGATGCACCGCGATCAGGGTACCGCGCGCAACCAGCGGACCTCGCCGGCCGGCGTCGACTCGGCTTCGGTCTGGGCGGTGTACCAGGCGTCCAACCGCTCGTACGGAAGCGGCCGGCTGAACAGGAAACCCTGGCCCACGTCGCAACCGATCTCCTCGAGCAGGCCGAGGGTCCGTTCGCTCTCCACACCCTCCGCGACCACACTCAGACCGAAATGACGGGACAGGTCGACAATCGAGCGGACAATCGCCAGATCGCCGGGGTCGGTGGCCATCCCCTGCACGAACGTCTGGTCGACCTTGACCTCCTGCACCGGCAGTCGCCGCAGGTACGACAGCGACGAGTAGCCGGTACCGAAGTCATCGACGGACAGCCGCACACCGAGCTCGTGCAGCCGCTTGAGCAGCGTCAGCGGACGGTCCGGATCGCCCACGACCCCGTCCTCTGTGATCTCCAGCGTGAGCAGGCCAGGTTCGACGGAGTACTCCGCGAGCAGGTCGGCCACCAGCGAAGGGAATTGCGCGTCCAGCAGGGTCCGACCCGAAAGGTTGACCGAGATTGGCAGCTCCCGGCCCATCCGTTCCCATTCCCGCGCCCGCCGCAGTCCTTCGCGCAGCACGACCTCGGTGATCCGACCCAATTGACCGGTGTGCTCGGCGACCGCGACGAAATCTTCCGGCGCGACCGGTCCGTGCACCGGATGGTTCCACCGCGCCAGGCACTCCACCCCGACCAGGTGACGGTCGCGCAGCCCGACCTTGGGCTGGAAGTACACCTGAAGTTCGTTCGCGTCCAGTGCCCGCCGCAGGTCAGCGGCCAAGCCGACACGCCGGACCGAGCGGGACTCCAGGCTTGGGGTGAACAACTGGACCGACGAGTGCCGCGCCTTGGCCGCATGGGTGGCGACGTCCACACGCTGCAGCAGCGTAGCGGAGTCGGAACCGTGGTCGGGGTGAACGGCCACGCCGACGGCGCAGTCGACATCGATCATGAGCGCGCCGAGCGCCATCGGCTCCTGCAGCGCCTCGCGGGTCTTGACCCCCAGCGCGAGGGCGGTCTCGGCGTTGGCGGTCCGGACCGTAAGCGCGAACTCGTCGCCGCCGACGCGGGCGATCAGAGCCGCGGGCGGGGCGAGTTCGCGCAGCCGTCGGGCGAACTCCGCGACCAACTTGTCACCGGCGGTATGGCCGAGCGAGTCGTTGACTTCACGCAGGTCGGCGATGTCGAACAGGAGTACCGCGACGACGTCGCCGGGCGCCTGCACCTTGGTTGCTTCGTCGAGGGCACCGAGTAGGCGTCGCCGGTTGGGCAGCCCGGTGAGCGCGTCGTGGTACGCGTCGAAGCGGAGCCGGTCGACCAGCCGCGAGTTTTCGACCGCCACGGCGGCATGCGCGGCGACGGTCTCCAGGAGCGGCACGTCTTCCGAACTGAAATGCGTGAGGTCGCCCAGCCGGCCGGCAACCTCGAGGGTGCCGATCACCGCATCGCCGGACCGAAGGGGAACGACGATCGCGTCTTTGGTGCCGTGCTCGCGCAACTCGGCCAGGAGTCGCTCGTCGCCAACCTTCGCGCCGACCATGATGG
>JAXDJP010000448.1:0-3282 GCA_034665645.1 Actinomycetota bacterium
CTCGCACCTGCACTATGCTTTGGGTCCGAATTAGTAATGCGGAGTAAGAATGAAAATCCTTGAAAATACCTCCGAAATATTTGCCGCTCATAGTTACGAAGTCTTTGGCGATTCCATACTTCTTGAAAGTGTTGTTTTCGAACTTTCAAGAACTCATTGAGCTCAATCTGGTGAAGGAATTGTATTTTAACAGGATACCCGGGAAATAAAATGTTCCTCCATAAAGAGTTTTCATCGTTGCTGAAAGCAGGACGCAAGTCTTCTTCTGTGACTAAAGAGCACTAATGTCAAATATGATTCCGTAAACCAAGGAAAGGGTCTCACAGTGTTGAGTGAGATTCATTGTACTGTTGTGATTGCACAACGCGATGTGCGGCTCGCCCTCCCCTTCCATTACCCATAATACGAGCATGAACCATCGGTCATTATGGTTATTATCTGTATTTTGGGTACTGAGGGTGGCTCGGACGAAGGTCCGAAGGAGAACACGCTCCTCCATTCCCGGCGTATCATAGCTTCGGATAGTGAACCATCTATCTGCTCTTAAGGAGGGGTGAACATTCATTGGGTCAACTTGGAGCTCGAATCCCGATTGGTTTTCCCGCAAGCTATAATTATAGATTGTGCTGTTGCCAAACTCGTATAATCGGCGTTCCTGCTCAGGAAGATTTTCCAAGAACAAAAAATCTTGCCGGATTTCCTAGACCATATCAGAAATTATTTTAAGCAACGATTAAAATACCTAGATTTACATTTAGGAGATCTTCAAGCAACGTTCGATCTTCCAACAGAAGGGTATCCTGATCATTTATCACCTTTTCGTAGACCAGCCAGCTGGCTTTCCAGAGGTCCAAGTGAGCTTGAGGCAGCCATGCGTGCTCCGTTGATGATTTCTCTTGGGATACTCTCTTAATTTTGCGTGACTTTGTCAGTTAGCTATAATTTTTGTAGTTGGTTCGAATGGTAGCTCGGAGTAATACCTTCAGTAACCACCATGAAGCTTTTCTGAGCCAAAAACGTGGAGAGTGCGGGCACTTCCATCCCATATTACTCCAAATCTTATCATATTCCTCCACCGACTTTTGAAATAACGGCGAGAGCTTTGGGTGCTGATCGAATGAAACTGGTGGCACCCATGACACACTGCCCATATAATCCAGCGGTATATTGTGGTTTAGAGCTTCTAGAATAGTTGCTGCCACTTTTCTTCTCTCCTCCAATATACATTGTAGGTTAGGCTCAGCGGTAGATGTGTCATTCGGTGGTTTATTATCCTTAGCGGTTGACGCGGTTGGCACATCCGTCGAGCTTCCTTGGGACGCCGGAATTGGATGCTTAGAGGTTTCGGAAGAAGGTAATTTTTCGGTAGAATTTGGTTTCCCGGCGTTTTTTTTTTGGTTTTGCAGCACTTCCTCCACGAGACCTCTAAGGAGTCGACACTGCTCTTTTAGCGCTGAGCTGATGCAATTGACCGTCAGCATAAACCATTTTGTATTTTGCATTGGATAGCACCCACAACTCAATACCACTTCTGCAATAATCTAGGATAGTAATTTTCTCGTTGATCTGTGTTCGAAGTTGCACGAGCTTTGGCTTTTCTGCCGCCCATGCAAAGCCCTTCCACAGCGCCCGGAGGCCTCTTGCTCCCTCTGTTGGGTGGACCTTTTCCTGTAGTGTCTTCAACTCTCCGAGAACGCGGTAAATATCTTCGATGATGCTCTTCAGAGTTTCTTTCGCCTGACTATCTGCCTTCTCCAAACGGCCTCCGAAGTCCTCGTGGCTTAATCGCAGGACAACATGAAGGGTCCCCACATCGCTGACAAGCTCGTTGTATTCTTGGGAGGCATTGATAGCAGGTCTCTAGTTATCATCGGCGAGATCAAAAAAAATGCCCGGGATAAATATAGGGTCGATGATGAAGTTGTTTCTTACAATAAGTTTGGTATATATGTTATATGCCATGTGCGCTACTGCAAGGAAATCGCCAACGGCAACTGTGGGTGCACTCAACCATTAACCTACTAAAAGCTATGAGTAAAGAGAGATCACCAACATCCAAAAGGTACAGCCATGGCTGATGTAACGCTCCAGGGAAGAAGTGGCTCAAGATACTAATAATTGATGTCAAGATAGATGTCTGGCCAAAAAGTTCCATATAGCGGGGTAGAGCCAGCATTTGAGGGGTAGCATTGTGGGTGAAGGCCGCTGCAATCGGCCGTACAACACGAAGGTTGCGAACCACTAACATTCTGCCGATTAACGACGTTCCTGGTCCATAAACCGGTTAACCCTGTAAACAATCACGTTTCGAAGCACAGAAAGAATTATGCCGGCATATTTAGCCTATGACATGTTCAATCGTATTCCATCACTGTTCGGCGACAAAGCGCATTAGTGTTCGATGAGTCGCCGTGCTATATCCTGGTAGGGTGGATCAATTTTCCATGAGTTACCGAGTTTCACTGACGGCGAACAACCACCTAAAGCGGCACTTGAAGAGATGTTTGTCGTTATGAGTACCGAAAACAAAACAAATATATCATTGCGCACAAGGGCTGAATAATAGTGTTGCCATTGGACCATTTCCGAGGCGTTACCTTGAGCCTTCAAGCCCCTGTTAAAGAAATAGAGTGTCTTCACGTTGAGTCGAAATTGTTGTTTATTTTTTCGTTCCAACGTTTCTCACTATCTTTGAAAAAACCCCGAATTATATGTTAGAGGAAGAAAACCTTGCCTAACCCAACGGGCCCAAAATTTCCCCCAAATAAGATAAAGTAATTTAAGGCAATTTCTGGGATTTACTGGATGGAGACGTTTTCCATATCCCTTCGATTGTTGGAACACAATTTTTTAGGTTCGCGGATGGGATCAAGTGTTATTCATACTACTTCTAACTACTTAAATATGTAATGCATTTATTTAATGCACCTAAGTACATAGGAATTGCCTAATCGCTTGTAAATTACAAATTTACGAAAGACCGACTTTCTACTCGATGGTAATTCCTCTATACGTTACTAATAACTAATAGACACTACGCGGGCACTGTAACATGCAGTTATTTTAACAGGTTAGACTGCGGTAGAGACAAGCGGGTTCAACAATCGTCTCTGCACACAATTACCGAACACAGCTTAGAGCCCTAGTGTTACTCCGACTAAGTGAGCACCAACGCCTTTACCCCTTCTATTGGTGGAACTGTTTACACATAGGTATTTTTGATATTGTTGCTATTAGTATACAAAGCATGTGTATATATATTATATAATGTGTAGTCTACGT
>JAXDJP010000449.1:0-2905 GCA_034665645.1 Actinomycetota bacterium
TCCGGGAGACGGTGCCGTGCGATTCACCGGTTCCCTCCCCATACAGAAGCCCCGCTCCGTTTTGGGGGACCGGCTTTGCGCCGACGCCGCGGCCGCCGTCCTCGCAGGAGAGACGATCGACGCCCACTACGAGATCACCACCGCAGATCGTGCTGTGGGCACGCGTCTTGGTTGCGAGCTCGCGTCGGCATCCGACGATGGGAAGGTCACGGGAAAGGTCCGGGCGCACTTCGAAGGCGAGGCCGGTCAATCGTTCGGTGCCTTCCTCTCGGACGGTATCGTGTTGACGCTGGTCGGCTAAGCGAACGACTACGTATGCAAATCGATGGGTGGGGGCCGGGTGTCCATACAACCTCCGGCCAACGACGCCGGACGCCCCTACCTCGCCGGCAACACCGTCCTGTACGGAGCGACCGGCGGGCAGTTGTTCATCGCGGGACGGGCAGGCGAGAGGTTCGCCGTCAGGAACTCGGGTGCCGTCGCCGTCGTGGAGGGGACCGGGGATCATGCTTGCGAGTACATGACCGCGGGAGCCGTGGTCATCCTTGGAGAGGTCGGTCGCAACCTGGGGGCCGGGATGAGCGGGGGCGAAGCCTACATATACGACCCCGAGAACAACCTCGATGCGAGCCTCAATACGCAGTTGGTTGCCGCGTACGAGCCGACCGAGGGCCAACTCGAGTCGCTGAAGCGAGTGATCGGCTTGCACCGTGACGCTTCGGGCTCGGAAGTCGCCGCGGCGATCCTCGAGTCGTGGGAAACCGAGGCAGCCCTCTTCAAACGCGTGGCGCCGGTGGCCGAGGTCGCGCGGCTCGAAGCGCTGTTCGAGGGGACGACGACCAGCCCGGCCCCCTAGTTAGATCTCTCAGCCAGCTCCCGCGCTCGCGCGAACACCGCGTCCAGCATCGGTTCGGTGAGCTTGCCGGTGAAGGTGTTCTGCTGGCTCGGGTGATACGAGCCGAGCAACGCGTATCCGCCGATCGCTGCTTCCGCGAGGTGGCCGAAACGAGGCCGGGGCTTCGGCATAGGGCCGCGCTCGGCGAGGAGTGTGAGGGCCGCGTCCCACGCGAAGCTCCCCAGCGCCACGATCGCACGCACGGCCCTCAGGTGCTCCAACTCGCGCGATAGATAAGGAAGGCAGCGACGCCGCTCTTCCGGAAGTGGCTTATTGCCGGGCGGAGCACATCTAACCGCGGCACCTACGAAGACCCCTTCCAGCCTCAACCCGTCTCCGATGTGGCGCGACGTAGGTTGGTTCGCATATCCCGTCCGAAACATGGACGCGTAGAGAAAGTCACCGGACCTGTCGCCGGTGAACATCCGGCCCGTCCGGTTCCCACCATGAGCCGCGGGAGCCAATCCCACGACCAAAACGGATGCGTTGGGATCGCCGAAGCTTGGGATCGGCCGGCCCCAGTACTCCTCGTCTGCGAACGACGCACGTTTTTCGACGGCCACCTTCTCTCGCCACTCGACGAGGCGAGGACAGGCCCGACAGGAGATGACCGTCTCCGAGATACCGGCGAGAACCTCGAGATCCTTCCGCGTGACGTCGGTCACGGCTCGACCGTTATCTCGCCCGTCATCCCCTGATCGCCATGGAAGCGGCAGACGATCTGATAGGTCCCGGCGGGCAGGGTGTCACCGACGGGGACCAATCTGAGCCATTGCCCCGGCTTGATGTCCTTCGATATCTGCGTGCCCACGATGGTCACGTTGTGGAGGTTGCGTCCCTCGTTCTTCACGATGAATCCGCGCTCGGGTGGGATCGAGATGTGGTTCTCGGGATGGATGTCGTGGAAGTGGTTGTCGACCGCGACCGATACGTACGGGCCCTCACCGTCATCCCCGGGGTTGCCGGGTGAAGCCGCCACGGTGACGGACCCATCGGACGAGGAGCAAGCAGTCAGTAGGACGAGAGCACAGCACAGCATCCTCACAGCACGTGGGACAGGAACGCCTTCCACCTTTCATCCTTCGGGTTCTCGAATATCTCCTTGGGGGGGCCGTCAACGACGAACCTTCCGTCGTCCATGAAGATCAACCGGGTGGCGACCTCCCGCGCGAAGCCCATCTCGTGTGTCACCACGATCATCGTCATGCCCTCCCGCGCCAGAGCGACCATCGTATCCAGCACCTCTTTGACGAGCTCGGGATCGAGCGCGGAGGTGACCTCGTCAAAGAGCATGAGCTTGGGGCTCATAGCAAGAGCCCTGGCGATCGCCACTCTCTGTTGCTGTCCTCCCGAGAGCTGGCCGGGGTATGCGTCGGCTTTGTGCGCGAGGCCTACATGTTCTAGCTGAGCCATCGCCCTGCTCTCGGACGCCTCTTCGTCCAGCCGCAATACCTTGCGCAGGGCGACGGTGATGTTCTGTTTCGCCGTCTTGTGAGGAAAAAGGTTGAAGGACTGGAACACGATCCCGATGTCGGTTCGAACGTGATTGACGTTCGTCCTTACGTCGGTAACTTCGACCCCGTCGAACCAGACGGTTCCCGTAGTGGGCTCCTCGAGGAGGTTGATCGTTCGAAGCAGCGTCGATTTTCCGGAGCCCGAGGGACCGATAACCGCCACGACCGAGCTCTGCTCTACCGACATGTCGATCCCGCGCAGGACGTGATTGTTCCCGAACCATTTATGGATGGACTCAAGGCGCACCAATGAGCCGTCGTCGTTCACATGCTCATCCCCGTGAGACCGCTCCGCACTCTACGTTCGGCGTAGTTGACGATCCCGATAAGCGGAAGAGTGACGACCAGGTATGCCACCGCGGTGGCTACGAAATACGTGGCGTTGCGAGAGTCCGAATACGCCTGACGAGAGTACGAGTAGATATCAAGCTCCTACGCCTATAATCAAAGGTCCAGCATCAAGGAGGTGTCCTTGATGAGGATAACGACTTCGTTC
>JAXDJP010000450.1:0-2978 GCA_034665645.1 Actinomycetota bacterium
TCTCTACATCCCGATATTCGTGATCGTCCTCTACGCGTTCAACGAGTCTCGCGGCCAGGCATGGCCGATCAAAGGCTTAACTTTGAAATGGTTCCACGTGGCGTGGACCAACGGTGATGTGCGCGAAGCGCTCGTGACCTCTCTGAAGGCAGCAACCGGGGCAACGATTATCGCTTTGATCCTCGGGACCTTGGCGTCCTTCGCGTTGCACAACTTCCGGTTCTTCGGGCGCGAGTCGGTCTCGTTCCTGCTGGTTCTTCCGTTAGCCCTTCCCGGCATCGTTACGGGCATGGCTCTCAACTCCGCGATCAACTTCGGGGGACTCACCTTCAGTCTCTGGACGATCATCATCGGCCACGCGACGTTCTGCATCGTGATCGTCTTCAACAACGTCATCGCCAGGTTGCGGAGGACTCCTTCTTCGCTGGCTGAGGCATCGGCCGACCTCGGCGCGTCGGGATGGCAAACCCTGCGCTACGTGCTTTTCCCAAGCATCAGGACCGCCTTGATCGCGGGAGGTTTGCTTGCGTTCGCATTGTCGTTCGACGAGATCATCGTCACGAACTTCACGTCGGGCACCGAGATCACGTTGCCGCAGTGGATCTTCAACAACCTTCGGCTACCGAATCTTCGTCCTCAGGTGAACGTCGTTGCCTTCGTGGTGATCCTTGCGAGCTTCATCCCCGTCTACCTTGCGCAGCGTTTGACCGGAGGAACCGAGGGAGGGCTGATCCCGGCCCGCAAGCGTCGCTGAAATCCCTCACCGGCCCTTTTAGGGTTCCGTGATGGATAAATTGTTGCCGCCCTTGTCTCGTAAGGCGTGGATAGTGCTCGGCGGCAACACGATCTCCGCGGTGGGGACTGGGCTCGTCTTGCCGTTCCTGATCGTGTATCTGCGCGAGGTTCGGCACATAAAGATCCAAACGGCCGGACTCGCTATAGCGACGATCGCCGTGGTCGGCTTGGCCGCCGGGCCGATCGGGGGTCTGCTCGTCGACCGGTTTGGTTCGCGGCGGACACTCCTCGGTGCGCTGCTCGTGTGCTCAAGCGGATCTCTCCTGACGGCGGAGATACATGCCACGTGGCAGGCGTTCCTGGCAACCGGGGTCTTCGGCCTCGGACTCTCGACGTTGTGGCCCTCTACCCATGCCTTACTCGCGACGGTCGCGGGAGAAAGGGAGCGCCCGGGAGCCTTTGCGGTGCACTATGCCGGCCTCAACGGTGGGATCGGGATCGGGGGAATCGTGGGCGGTCTTCTAGCCGACGTCTCACGGCCGGAGACTTTCGAGCTGATGTACCGGCTGGACGCGTTGTCCTGGATCTTGTTCGCCATCGTGCTGTTCGCCGTGAAAGACGTCGGAGGACGGGAACATATCGAGCGGGACGTGTCTGACGAGAGGGTCGGTTACCGGGGCGTCGTCAAAGACCGCGTGTTCATGGAGCTTCTTGGGATCATGACCCTCTTCATCATCGTCGCGTTCGCACAGCTCAACTCGGGGTTCGTTGCCTACGCGCGCAACGCGGGCGTGTCGACCCGCGCCATCGGCATGGCTTTCGCTGCTAACACGTTCACGATCGTGACCCTCCAGTTGGTCGTCTTGAAGTACCTAGCGGGACACAGACGCACTCGTGCACTGATGCTCTTGTTCTCGCTCGCAGGCGCTGCGTGGGTCGTAACGATCTTCGCGGCCCACATCGAGGGGACTCTCCCTCGAGCCATCGGGTTCGCGGCAGCGATGTCGATCTTTGCCCTAGGCGAATGCCTGATGTCGCCGACGGTTCCGGGACTGGTCAACGACATGGCACCGGATCACCTGCGCGGTCGTTACATCGCGTCTTACTCGCTGGTTTTCTCGATCGGGAACATCATCGGCCCGGCGCTGGCGGGCTTCTTCATCGGGGCAGCGCTGGGCGATGAGCTGTTCGTCGGGATGATCGCCCTGTGCGGTGTCGCCGTCTACCTCACGTCGAGGCTCGAACGTAGGCTGCCGGCCGACAAGAACATCGCACCCTTCCCTGATCGAGATAGGGAACCGGCTCCGGCCATCTCTTAGGACGCCACCTCGACGCCCAACGTCTTGCAGGTCGAAGACGTCTCAACCTCGTCCTTCTCGGGGAACGTGCCGAGTACATGGTCTCCGACGTGCATCGTGACGCCGAACCAATAGTTCTCGTTCTTGAAGTGGTGCAAGCGGTGGGCCCGCCAGATGTAGCGGTAAAGCCGCGTCTTCGGCTGGTAACGCGAGTGGATCAGGTAATGCGTCCACTCGTAGGTCAGCAAGATGGCGAGGCTCGTCGACATCGCGGTGACGGCGAGGCGGAGGGTGGGGAACGCAAGCAGATCGATCAGCGCCACGCCGGGCAGAGCCTTTGCGAGGACGGGCAGCGGGACGAAGATCCACTCGGTCTTGCGAGGATCGCGATGGTGTTCGCGGTGTTTCCGGGCGACCAACGGATCGATCGTTCGTCCGAAGACCGGCCGCGGCTTGAAGTGCAGGATGTAGACGTGGATCAACCACTCCACGAACGGCTCCGCGGCGATCAGGGCCACCGGAATGACGGCATCCCACTTCGACCAACCCCCAAGGGTCGCTCGGGCGATAAGTGTGACGGCGAGGAGGGGACCGATGAGCCGGGGGGTGGTCTGCCGAGCGAAGAACCGGAGCTCATCACCGAGCGATGGCGCGACCGTCTTTGTCTTCGGTAGTTCTTGTTCGAACGTTCTAGTCGTCAACGCCCTTCTCCTTCACTCGTTCAGTGCGCTCAGCACCTCGGTTATCGCTGCAGTTCCCTTGGCAAGTAATCGCGACGCGACACGAGCGGCTTTCTCTTCGTCGGCTGAATCGACCGCGCGCGCTAACTGGACATGGGTCGTCACGTCCTGCAGCTCATCCGCAAGGACGTTCTGGAGCGAGGATCGAAGCGGCTCGTAGGTCTCCCGCAGGCTGTTGAACGCCAACCGGTACGCGATGTTGTCG
>JAXDJP010000451.1:0-2750 GCA_034665645.1 Actinomycetota bacterium
CCGGGAGAAAGGCGCCGCGCACGGCGCGATCCAGGGGCGCCAAAGCTGGGCGGAACGGCGCGCGCAAGAACAGGCCCAGCTCGGCACCACGGTCCAGCCCTACGTGCTCGTCATCGGGGGCGGCCAGGGCGGCATCGCCCTCGGCGCCCGCCTCCGCCAGCTCGGCGTCCCGGCGCTCGTCATCGACAAGCACGCTCGCCCCGGTGACCAGTGGCGGGGCCGCTACAAGTCGCTCTGCCTGCACGATCCCGTCTGGTACGACCACCTGCCGTACCTGAAGTTCCCGGACAACTGGCCGGTGTTCTCACCCAAGGACAAGATCGGAGACTGGCTCGAGTCCTACGTGAAGGTCATGGAGGTCCCGTACTGGGGCAGCACGGTGGCGACCTCGGCGATGTACTCGGAGGACAAGGGCGAGTGGACCGTCGAGGTGGAGCGGGACGGCATGCCGCTGACGCTGCGGCCCAGGCAGGTGGTTCTCGCGACCGGGATGTCGGGCAAGCCGAACATCCCGGTCATCCCCGGGCAGGACGTCTTCCGCGGCGACCAGCAGCACTCGTCGGCCCATCCGGGCCCTGACGCCTACGCGGGCAAGAAGGTCGTCGTCATCGGCAGCAACAACTCGGCGTTCGACATCTGCGGGGCGCTCTGGGAGCACAGCGCCGACGTCACGATGGTCCAGCGGTCGTCGACGCACATCGTCAAGAGCAACACTCTCATGGACATCGGGCTGGGCGCCCTCTATTCCGAGGAAGCCGTGGCCGCCGGGGTGACGACGGAGAAGGCGGACCTGATCTTCGCCTCGCTGCCGTACCGGATCATGCACGAGTTCCAGATCCCGCTGTACGAGCAGATGAAGCAACGGGACGCCGACTTCTATGACCGGCTGGAGAAGGCCGGCTTCTGGCACGACTGGGGTGAGGACGGCTCTGGCCTGTTCATGAAGTACCTGCGTCGCGGCTCGGGCTACTACATCGACGTGGGCGCCGCGGACCTTGTCGCGAACGGCGACGTGAAGCTCGTCCACGGTCAGGTCGACCATCTGGCCGAGGATGCCGTCGTCCTCGAGGACGGAACGGTGTTGCCGGCCGACCTGGTCGTGTACGCGACCGGGTACGGGTCGATGAACGGCTGGGCCGCGGACCTGATCAGCCAGGACGTCGCCGACAAGGTCGGGAAGGTGTGGGGCCTCGGGTCGGACACCACGAAGGACCCGGGGCCGTGGGAAGGCGAGCAGCGCAACATGTGGAAGCCCACCCAGCAGGAGGCGCTGTGGTTCCACGGCGGCAACCTGCACCAGTCGCGGCACTACTCGCTCTACCTCGGCCTCCAGCTCAAGGCGCGGTACGAGGCGATCCCGACCCCCGTCTACGGCGTGCAGGAGGTACACCACCTCAGGTGACGAGCACCGGCGCCGGAGACCTCCGCGGTCCCCGGCGCCGGCCTCGCCTTCGTCCCGGCGGGGAGGGCGCCGCAGTCCACCTGGTTCTCGCCGGGGGAACGGCCAACCTCGCGGTCGGCACGCTGTTCGCCTGGAGCTTGGTGGCGCAGGACGCCGCGGCCGATGTGGGGATGTCCCGCGATGCGGGAGCCGCTGTGTTCGCCGGCGCGATCGTCGTCTTCACGGTGGTCGTGCTGGGGATGGGCGCAGCCGAGCGCCGGTTCGGACCGCGCCGGCTGCTGTACGTGGCTGCGGCAACGGGTGGGTGCGGACTGCTCGTCGCTGCGTCCGCCGATGGGCGCATCGCGCTGTGGTCCGGGATCGCCGTGCTCTTCGGAGCCGCCAACGGGCTGGCCTACGGCGTCGCCACGGGGCTGGCCGCCCGTGTGCCGGCTGCCCGCCGCGGCACCGCGACCGGCCTCGTCGTCGCCGCCTACGCCGCCGGTCCCGTCGTGCTCGGGCTCGTGGCCCCGCCCGTCCTCCGGGGCGCCGGGTGGCGGCCGTCGCTCATCGGCCTCGGCCTGATCGTGGCCGGGCTCCTCGCCCTCGCGGCGCGGTTGGCTCCCGTGGACGGGGGTGTCCGCCGGAGCCGGCACCAACGTGTCGACAGGGTGCCGAGCCGGCCGGTGGTGCTGCTGTGGCTCGTCTTCGCCGGCGGCACGGCTCCAGGGCTGATGCTCTTCGCGCACGCCGTTCCTCTGGCCGCGGACCGACAGCTGAGCGCGCAGTCCGCCGGGCTGGCCGTCTCGGCACTCGCGGCGGGCAATCTGGCCGGGCGCCTGCTCGCCGGGTGGTGGTCCGACCGGATCGGTCGCGTCCCCGCCCTGGCGGCTGCGCTGGGGACGGCTGCGGTCTCGATCGGGGGCCTGGTCGCCTCTGCGGCGTCCGTCGTCGTGCCGGCGGCGTTCCTCGGTACGGGGCTCGCCTACGGCGCCGTGTCGGCGCTGGTGCCGGCGGCCACCGCGGACCGGGTCGGCAGCGGCGCCTTCGCCATCGCCTACGGCCGGATCTTCACCGGATGGGGCGTCGCCGGTCTGCTTGCACCCATCGCCGGTGGGCACATCCTCCGTCTGGCCGCCGACCGCCCGGGTCTGCTCGGCCTGGCTGCGACACCGCTGGTTCCCGCGGCGCTGGCGCTCGTTCTCCTGGCCCGCCGCGGTCCGCGCGTAGGGGCCTAGCGCCCGCGAACCGGGTGCCGACGTCACGGATCGGCCGCCCGGGCAATACCGTGTCGGTGGGTGGGGTGCCGGTCATGCAGAGCCTTTTCGTGACAGTGAATCGGGCGGCCGGAACGGCCGACGATGCGGCT
>JAXDJP010000452.1:0-2972 GCA_034665645.1 Actinomycetota bacterium
CGGCGGCGCCGAACCCGCCGCACGTGACGATCGGCGAGCCGCCCGACGGCAGCTCGTTCGTGCTTCCGAACGACGTCGTCCTGTCCGGGCGAGTCGAGTCGAGCGAGCCGTTGACCGACTTCTGCACCTCGGTCGACAACGAGGACACGCCGCCCGCGGAGTGCGCGCGTGGCTCGGCCGTGCGGTCGGGCGGTTACTTCGAGACCGGCGTGCCTGGGCTCCACGACGGCGACAACCTCGTCACCGCATGGGCGCGCGTGGCCGGAAGCGACTACGCGCACGCGTCGGTGCACGTGAGGATCGTCCCGGCGGCCGCGGGGACCGACCCGCAGGTCGGCGGGCTGGACGTGTTCCAGGCCGTGCAGTCGAACGCCGGCCTCGTGACCGCGGACGCGGCGCATCCCGGCACGCCGGTGCCCTACAACGGAACGAAGCTCACGCGCGGCCGCAAGACGGTGGTGCGCGTGTTCGGCAACTCGGGGAGCGGCCCGCCCTACCGCGCGGTGGCGGCTCAGCTCAGCGGCGTCGACCCGGACACCGGCCGGGCGCTGCCGGGTAGCCCGCTGCTCCCGGACAACGGGCGCCTCGAGCTCCGGGCCACGGCCGGCGCGGTCCCGTACTTCCAGCGCGGCGACCGCAACGGCGCCTACGTCTTCACGCTCCCCGACTCGTGGACGCGGCCGCGCGAGGTCACGATTCGCGCGCGTGTGAACACCGGGGGGCCCGGTACCGAGATCCCGGAGTGCGCCGCCTGCCGCGCGAACGACGATCTCCCGACCACGCTGCGCTTCGTCGACACCGGCACGACCCAGATCGCGGCAATCGGCATCTCGTACACGAACGGCGGAACGCGTCGCGACGTGCCGAGCGATCCGTCGGCGGCGTTCGACGGGGCGCGCGCCGTCTCGCCGTTCGGCGACGGTCAGCTCCGCGTCCCCGGCTACCGCGCGATGATCGACGTGTCGGACGTCTTCGCCAACCCCGACATCTCGGACGGCATGAAGTACGTGACGGTCGCCAGCCGGATCGCCGACCTGGCCTTCCGGGTCGACGGCCTCGCGTTCGGCTTCCAGACCGGGCTTCGCGGCTACTCGAGCTTTACGAACAACTGGTTCGACATCCGGCCGTTTGCGGCTGCGCCGGTCGAGTACCCGCTGAACGGCATCGGCCACGAGTTCTTCCACACGTGGCGCTTCTTCCACGCGTCGTCGGCGTGCGGCGGGGCGGCCGGCGGCCCGACGACCGACTGGGGCCCCGACAACGCGGGCTTCCTCCAGGGCACCGGCCTGGACACGCGCGCCGAAAGCGGAGGCACGTACCGGGTCATCCAGTCGAACAACCCGGCGCGTGACATGCCGGCGCCCACCCGGCTCAGGTTCCCGGACGGCGTCTACCAGCCGTTCGACCTCATGTCGTACTGCACGAACAACAACGAGGGCGACGCGTGGGTCTCGCCCCGCAACTGGGACGCCTTCGGGGCGCCGTTGCCGAACGCGCTCAACATCGCCGCCGACGACCCGGGCGCCGGCGTCAGGCGCAAGCCGAGCGTCCGGCAAGCGGGCGGCGCGTCCGCCGTCGAGGTCGTCGCCGGCCTGGACGGTGACCGGCAGGCCGCGATCCTCGCGGTGCGCGGCACCGATACCAAGGTCGCCCCGCCGGCCGCCTCCGCCTACGCGGTGTCCGTCCTGGGCGCCGACGGGAGCGTCCTCTCGCGGACCCCGGCGCACGTCATGCCGCTGCACGTCGACGGCCAGGGCAAGCCGCACGATCTGGCGCTCGTCGCCGCGCACGTCCCCGCCGACGGCGCCGCCGCGGCCGTCCAGGTTGTAGACGGCGGCGACCACGTCGTCGCGACCCGCACGGCGTCGGCGCACCCGCCGGCCGTGCGCTTCGTCAGCCCGCGCCCGGGGCGGGTCCGTGCGCGCCATCGCCAGGTGACGATCGGCTGGCGCGCCGCCGACGCGGATGGCGACGCTCTGAGCACGCGCATCGACCTCTCGCGCGACGGCGGCCGCACCTACAGGTCGCTGACGACCGGCGTCCGCGGCAACTCGGTCGCCCTGCCCGAGGAGCTCTTCGCCCGCAGCTCGAACGCCCGCGTGAGGGTCACCGTGAACGACGGCTTCGCCGAGGCGGAGGCGGTCTCGGGCCGGCTCGTCCTGACGGGCACGCCGCCGCGCGTGCGGATCGTCAGCCCGGCGAAGCGGTCGGCGGTCGCCGCCGGCAGCGCGCTCTACCTGTCCGGGGAGGCGTACGACGACAGCGGCGCGCCGCTGACCGGGCGGCGGCTGACCTGGCGCGAGGGACGCACGGTGCTCGGGCGGGGCGCGCAGGTCAGCACCTCCGCGCTGCGGCGCGGGCGCCACCGGATCACGCTGCAGGCGGTCGACAGGATCGGGCGGGCGAGAAGCGTGACGGTGACGGTCACCGTCCGCGGCGAGCGGCCGCAGTTCCTGACGCTCGACGCGCCGGCGTCGCTCGGGGTGCGGGCGCGTTCCTTCCGGCTCAGGGTCGCGGCCTCCGCACCCGGCACGCTCACCGTGGCCGGGCGGAGCGTCAGGGTCGACCGGCGGGTGCGCACGTTCAAGGTCCCGGTCAAGCCGGGGAGAGGGTCGCTGCGGTTGCGCCTTCGCCTGAGCGCAGGCGGCAGCGCGACGAGCGGCAGCCTCGTCATCACCCGGCCGTAGGCCGCACGCGCCTAAACTCGGATAGGTGCAAAACCTGATCGGCTTTCCGAACCCAGTCAACGTGAAGGCCGCGCGCGTGGTTGCGGGCGGGGTCGTGCTGATGGCCGTCACGGCGATCGCCTTCGAGCTCGAGTGGCTGCTGCCGCTGATCGCGCTCGGCTTCATCGCCCGTGTGCTGACCGGGCCGACGCTCAGCCCGCTCGGCCAGTTCGCGACCCGCATCGTGGCCCCGCGCCTCGGCGATCCGAAGTACGTGCCCGGCCCGCCCAAGCGCTTCGCGCAGGC
>JAXDJP010000453.1:0-3529 GCA_034665645.1 Actinomycetota bacterium
GTGTGGATGGTCTGGATGACCGGGCTCGCGGTGCTGAGCTCGGGAGAGCTGGTGCGGGGCTGGCTCGCGTGGTCCTCGCTCGGGGCGGCGGGCCTCTGGACCATGTGGCTCACGCTGTCGCGCCGCACCTGGAACCGCGGGGTCATGACGTTCGACATCGCTCTCTGCGCATGGTTGATCCTCGTCTCCGGCCTCGTCGTTCCGGAGGGAGCGATCGTCTCGGGGCGGCCGTTCTTCGCCACGGGTTATCCGCTTAGTGCCCCCCTGCTGTGGGGCGCGATGTGGGGGCCGGGCACGGGAGCCGCCACGGCTCTCGTCTTGGCGACTGCGCACCTCCTGTCGCGACCCATCAATGGAGTTGCCTTGTCGGATCTCGATCCGGGTCAGGTTCAGAACGTGACCGGGGCGATGCTCAACTACATGGTGGCCGGCGTGGCGGTGGGGCTCGTCGGCAAACTCTTGCGGCGTTCCTCCGAGGCGGTGCGTCACGCGAATGAAGAAACGCTGAAGGAGCGAGAGTTGAGAGGGCGCCTTGCCGAGCGAGAGTCTCTAGCCCGCGCCATCCATGACTCGGTGTTGCAATCTCTTGCCCTCGTGCACAAGAAGGGGAGGGAGCTGGCGAGCTCCGATCACATCTCCAAAGACGAGGTCGGACGATTGGCTCAGCTCGCAGAGGAACAGGAGGCCGACTTGCGAGCGTTGATCCTGCGCGAACCTGAGGCTCCTCCAGTGGGTCGCGCGTCGCTGCGTGACGCGATCGAAAGCGCGGCTCGATCGATCTCGGACGTGAAGGTCTCGGTAAGTACGACCGGCCCCATCTGGATGCCGCGCCACGCAGTTGAATTGCTTCAGGCGGCTGTTCGGCAGGGGCTTGAGAACGTCGTGGAGCATGCTCAGGCGACACGTGTGACCGTCTTCGCCGAGGAGGAAGATGGTGAGGTGGCTATCTCCTTGCGCGATGACGGCATCGGATTCGCTTACGACGAGGATGATTTGCGACGCGACGGGAAGGTGGGCATGCTGCGCAGTATGAAGGGCCGGGCCGAAGAGCTCGGCGGCCGTATGGAGGTCACGTCGGGGCCCGGCAAAGGCACCGAGGTCGAGATCCGCGTTCCCAAGGGAGATGCACATGTCTGAAGGTCTCGTGCGCGTGCTCGTTGTGGACGACCATCCGATGTGGCGCAACGGCGTTCGCGCCGACCTCGAAGGATCGGGCAAGGCCGACGTGGTCGGAGAGGCGGCCGACGGGGGAGAGGCGATCGAGAAGGCCCGCGAAGTCATGCCGGATGTCATCCTGATGGATCTGCAGTTGCCGCAGGTATCTGGTGTGGACGCGACGCGAGCCATCATCGAGGAGTCACCCCACACGAAGATCCTCGTCCTCTCTGCGTCCGCCGAGGAGGCCGACGTGCTCGAGGCGGTCAAAGCTGGAGCGTCCGGCTACCTGCTGAAGAGTTCTTCCTCCGAGGACGTGATCGATGCAGTCATGAGAGTGAGGGAGGGAGAGCCCGTCTTCACTCCTTCGCTCGCGGGCCTTGTGCTTTCCGAGTTCAGGCGCATCGCGTCGACCGATCCGAGTGAACCCGAGCTGACCGCGCGAGAGAACGAGGTCCTAAAGCTCGTGGCAAAGGGATACACCTACAAAGAGATCGGCGAGAAGCTCTTCATCTCTACGAAGACGGTCCAGAACCACGTCCAGAACATCTTGACCAAACTCCAGCTGAAAAAGCGCTACGAGCTGATGCGGTACGCGATCCAGCGGGGACTAGACCGAACCCCCGAGTAGTTGTGTGCGGACGTCTTGCGCGTCTCACTGCTGAAGGATGCCTCCTCCGAGGTGTCCAGGGTGACGCGAGCAGACTTTTTTCATCGGAGCGAAGATGAATCTTGACTGGTGGAATTGCCCTCCTTATGGAAGGTGAGCCCATAGACCCTCGTCTTTGGGGTCGCTCGCAGGTCGCGAAGCATCGGTGAGAATGGACCCGCAATATCGGGGGCGTAGCTCAGTTGGTCAGAGCGGCGGACTCATAATCCGTTGGTCGCAGGTTCGAGCCCTGCCGCCCCCACGAATTTTTGCCGTCCACGCTCAGTAAAGTCGTGGGGCCGGTTTGGGTTACGCGTTCCTGTCGCTAGGCTGATGGCTTGTCGTCCCAGCCGGCTCCTTCACCCGCCACGGCGGGGGCCCCGAGCCGGGTCGGAGACGTTCTAGAGTCGCGCTGGTGAAGCGGATCTATGTTGTTGCCGTCGGTTTTTCGTCACTGACACTTCTAGTGGATGTACTCGCGGCGCCTCCTATGGCGGCGCAAGGCACGCCAACCGCTCTTTGCTTCGGCAGACACCCGACGATCGTCGGTACCGCTGGGAACGACAGACTCCGCGGCACGCAAGGCCCCGACGTGATCGTCGGTTTGGCGGGGAACGACATCATCCACGCTGCTGGAAGGAGAGACATCGCGTGTGGGGGCCGCGGAGTCGACGAACTGCATGGCGGCGGAGGAGGAGATCGTTTGCGCGGCGACCGCGGCACCGACGTGATCGACGGGAACGACAACCATCTGAGCCGCTACTTCGACAGGATCGAGGGCGGGGCTGGCAGTGACTTGTTGAGGGGCGGACTCGGCCGGGACTCCATGGTCGGAGATTCCGGTGACGACTACTTGTTCGGGAACCGGGGTGACGACGTCATGGGCGGGGGCCCTGGGTTCGATCGTGCCTTCGGAGGGAGAGGAGATGACGACCTCTGCCGAGCCGAACGCAAGAACAGTTGCGTCGAGTCCTTCGTCCTCAGGAACACGAACTAGCCGCCGGATTGTTGTGTAGCCGCGAGCTCCCCCCGCACCGCCTCGTCGCTCCGCCAGCTCCCCGCTCCGTTCTTCGCTGTGTAGACCCAGTTCATCCGTGCGATGGAATCAAACCGAGTGGTCGCAGCGGCTCGAGGAATGCGGCGGCTCTTTAACCCGACGTCTTCTCGAGTATTTCGGAGCTGAAGGCCTCGCCGATCCGATGACCCCACGCCCGGGCGAATCTCTCGCCCTTTCCATAGCCGAGGCAGTGTGAGATCTCGTGCCCGAGGAGTCTGGCCCAGAGCTCTCGTCTCGTTGCGCCGTCCATGTCCGACATCTCGTGACGGATCTCGTCGCGGAAAACGCGGACGAAGCAGTACTTAGCGCTGGAGTCGTATGAGATATGCGCATCGGCGAGCGGTCCCTTGCCGGATTCCTCGGTTAGGCGGATGAAACCGAGACCCTTTGTCAAGGGCGCCCAGTAACCGATGGTCTTAAGGTCGGCGACAGCTCGCTCGATGGGGGACTTGGTCCACGTGAGATGAGACCCGTCCACCTTGACTTTGGCGCGGGGTCGTGAAGTGGGCACCTTCGTCTTGCAACCACCCTCGGTGCGGACCGCGAGCTGGTTTGTACCGGCGATGCCGCCGACTGCGAAGCACCCGCCCACGAGTTGTTCATCGACAAGACGTTCGACTTCCTCCCTGCTGAGCTCGTCTGAAGTAAAGGTGCAGCTGTAGAGCGGC
>JAXDJP010000454.1:0-4002 GCA_034665645.1 Actinomycetota bacterium
CGCGACTCGAGTGACCTCGTCGGCGAAGGAGCTGAGCTGATCGACCATCGTGTTGATCGTCTTCTTCAGCTCGAGCATCTCGCCCTTGACGTCCACCGTGATCTTCTGAGACAGATCGCCCTTAGCAACGGCGGTCGTCACCTGCGCGATGTCGCGGACCTGAGCCGTCAGGTTCCCAGCCATGAAGTTGACGCTGTCGGTGAGGTCCTTCCACGTACCGGCAACGTCCGGCACCTCGGCCTGACCGCCGAGTTTCCCTTCGGTGCCGACCTCGCGGGCAACGGTGGTTACCTGCTCCGCGAAGATCCGCAGCGAGTCGGTCATCCCGTTGATCGTGTCGGCGAGGGCCGCGACCTCTCCCTTAGCGTCGACGGTGATCTTCTGAGAGAGGTCGCCCTTGGCGACCGCGGTCGTTACCTGCGCGATGTTTCGCACCTGGCTCGTGAGGTTCGACGCCATGAAGTTGACGTTCTCGGTTAGAGCGCGCCATGTACCCGAGACATCACGCACCTCTGCCTGGCCTCCCAGCTTCCCTTCCGTACCGACCTCTTTTGCGACACGGGTCACCTCGTCGGCGAAGGATCCGAGCTGATCGACCATGATGTTGATCGTGTTCTTCAGCTCGAGGATCTCGCCTCGAGCGTCGACGGTGATCTTCTGAGAGAGATCGCCCTTGGCGACCGCGGTCGCGACCTGAGCGATGTTTCGCACCTGGCCCGTTAGGTTCCCTGCGAGTTGGTTCACGTTGTCGGTGAGGTCGCGCCACGTTCCCGACACGCCCTTAACTTGGGCCTGACCGCCGAGCTTCCCTTCCGTACCGACCTCTTTGGCGACTCGAGTCACCTCATCGGCGAAGGAGCTGAGCTGATCGACCATGGTGTTGATCGTGTTCTTGAGCCTGAGGATCTCGCCCTTCGCATCGACGGTGATCTTCTGCGACAGGTCCCCTTGTGCGACGGCGGTGGTGACGAGAGCGATGTTCCGTACCTGGTCGGTCAGGTTGCTGGCCATGAAGTTCACGTTTTCGGTGAGGTTGCGCCACGTCCCCGACACGCCCTTCACCTCGGCTTGCCCTCCGAGTTTGCCGTCGGTGCCGACCTCTTTCGCAACACGACTGACCTCGGCAGCGAATGCACTCAACTGATCGACCATCGCGTTGACCGTCGTGCCGATCCTCAGGAACTCACCCTTGACCGGTTGGTTCTCGATCTTGAGGGCCATCTTCTGTGACAGGTCCCCTTGCGCGACGGCCTCGATAACTCGGGCTACCTCGGTCGTCGGGCGCACGAGATCGTCGATGAGGGAGTTCACCGATTTCAGCCGGGTCGCCCAATCTCCTTTGGCGTCCGGAAGTGCTGCGCGCTCCGTCATCCGCCCCTCGCGGCCGATCACGGTGCTGACTCGGACGAACTCCTTCGTCATGCGATTGCTGTGATCCATGAGCTCGTTGAACGCAGCTGCGATCTCGCCGACCATCGCGTCGCGCTTGCGAACCGGCAGCTTGAGGCTGAAATCCCCGTCGTTGGCGGCCCGGAGTGCGACCAACAACTCCTGTAGCACCGCGTCCGACGAAGATCCGTTGGTGGCTGCACCGTTCTTCGTTGCGCTTTTCGCACCCCCTCCGCGGTCACCGTTGCCGGCGGACCCGGCGCGGCGAGCGGGAGGCGTTACGGCTCCATTACCGGATGCCTCGCGGGACGTGCGGGAAGCGGTTTTGGCCATGACGTAATCCATCCTTCGTTTGAGGGTGCCTAACTTTATCGGCGGGGACTAGTCACCTCTGAAGAAGAAGCACCATTTAGAACGTTTTGACGGCTTTCTGACCGCGCGTTTTTTTCCTGAGCCGCCTCTAGGAGCTAGTCAGTACGGATGATCAGACGGAAGCAAGCGCATGAGGGCCTAGAAGGGCCTTCAGCTCGGCGTGTAAGCCGTTGGAGGTGTCCACCCAGAACTGACTTCCAAGTCGCAGTGTCGTGGTCTTGTCGCGACCCCCAAGGTTCAGGAAAACCTGAGTGGAGCCTGGATGCCCTGCCAGGACCTCTTTCAACGAGTCGACCACCTTCGGCGTACATGAGTCCGCCGGCAACGTGATCGTGAGCGGACGCTTCTCGCCGAGGTTCGGTTCCTTCACATCCATCGCCATCAGCTTGACGGAATCGTCGCGGGCGTCCCGATCGACACGTCCTTTCAGCAACAGGATCGCGTCGGGGCGCAGGAGTGAGGCGAACTGCTCGTACACCTTCGAGAAGACGAGTACTTCCACGCCCAGTCCTGCGAGGTCCTCGACCCTCAGAAGCAACATGATCCCGCCGTTCTTGGTCACCTTCTTACTGAAGTTAGTGACCATCCCGCCGATCGTCACCACGTCGCCTGGGTTGCGCTCGGCGAGCGCCGCGACGGTGCAATCGCACATCCGCGACAGAAGACCCTCGACCCCGAGCAACGGATGGTCGGAAACGTAAACGCCGAGCATCTCTTTCTCTTTGAGGTTCAAGAGTTCCCGGCGGTGCTCCTCGATCGAGATCGGCTGATCGTGGGCGCTGGGATCCTCGTCGTCGCCGCCGACGCCGTCGAAGAAGCTCCACTGCCCATGCTCCTTCTTCTTGCGCTGGTCGCAGATCTGCGCGGTCAGGTCCTCGAAACAATCCAGAAGGCCTTTGCGCGTGTGTCCCAGCGATTCGAACGCCCCGGCCCAGATCAAGGACTCGATCGTCTTGCGGTTCAGGCACACGTAGTCGACCCTGCGGCAGAAATCGTGGAAGGACGTGAAAGGTCCTCCCTTCTCGCGCGCCTCGATGATCTTCTCGACGACGGCCTCGCCGACGCCACGCACCGCGGACAACCCGAAGCGGATGGATTCCCCGACCGCGGTGAAGTCCCGATCCGAGGAGTTCACGTCTGGGAGCAAGACCGGGATATTCATCTTGCGAGCCATCGCGAGGTACTTAGGCTTGTCGTCTTTGCGGTCCTTGACCGACGTTAGAAGCGCCGCCATGTACTCGACCGGGTAGTGCGCCTTCAACCACGCGGTCTGGTATCCGATGTACGCGTAGCAAGCGGAGTGGGCCCGGTTGAACGAGTAGTCGGCGAACGGCTGGATGAGGCCCCAGATCTTCTTGCCCTCTTGCTGCGACAAGCCGATCTTTGCGCACCCCTCGAGGAACCTGGGCTCCTCGGCCGCCATGATCTCCCGGTTCTTCTTCCCGATCGCCTTCCGCACCATGTCTGCCTCGCCCGCGGTGTAGCCGGCGAGCTTCTGCAGGAGCAGGACGATCTGTTCCTGGTAGACGAGGACCCCATACGTCTCTTTCGTTATGTCTTCGAGCGACGGATGCAGGTACTCGATCTTGTTCGGATCGTTCTTGCGTTCGACGTAAGCGGGGATCTGCTCCATGGGTCCGGGTCGGTAGATGGCGATGAGAGCCATGATGTGCTCGAAGCGGTCCGGCATGAGCTGCAAGAGCAGCCTGCGCATGCCCACGGACTCGAGCTGGAAGACCCCGTCCGAGTCCCCTTTTCGCAACATCTCGTAAACGGCTTCGTCATCCAACGTCAGGTCGTCGACCTCGAGATCGGAGTTCTGGTTCGCCTTCACGTAGTCACGCGTTAGCTCGATGACTGTGAGGTTTCGCAGGCCGAGGAAATCCATCTTGAGGAGACCAAGGTCGGTGATCCCCTTCATGTCGTACTGCGTCACGACCTCGCCGTGGTCACCTCGCCGGAGTGGAACGTGTTGCACGAGGGGATCGCGACCGATCACCACACCGGCCGCGTGGATGCCGGCGGAACGCTTCAAGTTCTCGATCCCGAGAGCGACGTCGATTATCTCTTTGGCGGCTCCCCCACCCTCGTACGCGATCCGCAGTTCGGGGGACGATTCGAGTGCGGTCTTCATACCGGAGTCGCGGCCCATGATCAGCGGCGGATACATCTTCGTCAGCCGGTCACCCTCCGCGTACGGGAAGCCGAGAACCCGGCCCGCGTCCTTGATCGCTTGCTTCC
>JAXDJP010000455.1:0-3378 GCA_034665645.1 Actinomycetota bacterium
CGGCAGGATTCGAACCTGCGCACCTCGCGAGAAGCCGCAAGGCGCGCAGAATCCTGCCGCCTCACTTCGTTCGGTGCCCCCGGCAGGATTCGAACCTGCGCACCTCGCTCCGGAGGCGAGTGCTCTATCCCCTGAGCTACGGGGGCCGTAGCGCAACAAACCTTAAGCCACGGGTTTTGCTTTTCGGGCGGGTAGCGAACGAACCCCAAGGCACGGCGCTTTCTCGGGGGTCCGCCGTTTGCTCGGTTAGCATCGAAAGCATGGCGGGCAAACGCATCTTGGCGTGTGACGACGACCCGCTGATCCTCCGCCTGTTGCAGGTGAACCTCGAGATCGAGGACTACGACGTCCTGCTCGCTCACGACGGCCTGGAGGCGTGCGAGATCGCCGAAGCAGAGCATCCCGATCTGATCCTGCTGGACATCATGATGCCGCGCATGGATGGGTACGAGGCCTGCAAGAGGCTGAAGGCGACCGACAGCGTTAAGGACATCCCCGTCGTCTTCCTGTCGGCCAAGGCCCAGCAAGAGGACATCGAGGAGGGAACCGCGCTCGGAGCCGCCGCGTACATAACGAAGCCCTTCGAGCCCGACCAGCTCGTGAAGGTGATCGAAAGCCTCGTCTCTCCCGCGTGATCACCGACGAACTCGCCGCATTGGTACATGCGGCTCTCGAGACTGCCGTATCCGAAGGCGTCATCGCGGCCCCCGAGCTTCCGTCCCCGAATTTCGAGCGCCCGCGCCAAGAGGCACACGGCGACTGGTCGACGAACGTCGCCCTTGCGATCAAGGGCTCGGGCTCCCCTCGGGACACCGCGAACGCGATCAAAGAACGGATCCCGGCCTCGGATCTAGTCGAGCGAGTCGAGGTTGCGGGGCCCGGCTTCCTCAACTTCTATCTCTCCCAGGGGTGGTTGCACGACGTGGTGCGACGAGCTCTCGATCCCACCACGCCGTTCGGACACACGAACGAGGGCGAGGGCAAGAAGGTCAACGTCGAATACGTGTCGTCGAATCCCACCGGCCCGATAAACGTAGTGAGCGGACGCCATGCCGCGGTGGGGGACGCCGTCGCGAACCTCCTCGCCGCGACCGGTTACGAAGTAACCCGCGAGTTCTATATCAACGACGCCGGACGGCAGATGTCGCTATTCGCGCTATCGCTCCGAGCCCGCTACCTGCAACAGCTCGGGCGTGACGCCAAGGTTCCCGAAGATGGATACCAAGGTGACTATCTCGTCGAATTCGCGGCGCGGCTTGCAGGGGAGGTCGGCGACAAGTACGTCGATCTTCCGGATGACGAAGTCGAAAGAACCTTCTTGGCGTGGGGGCTCCCGCGGATGCTGGAGTCGATGAAGGAGTCCCTGGAACGCTTCGGAACCACCTACGACGTTTGGTTCTCGGAACTGAAACTACGGGACGCCGGGAAACTCGACGAGGCCGTGGCTGCACTCGGCGCGAAGGACTTGACCTACCAGAAAGATGGTGCGGTGTGGTTCCGCTCGTCGGATTTCGGCGACGACAAGGATCGAGTGCTCGTGCGTTCGAACGGTGAGCCGACGTATCTGGCGGGCGACATCCCGTACCTGATCGACAAGTTCGAGCGAGGGTTCGATCGGCTCATCTACGTGTGGGGTGCCGATCATCACGGTTCCGTCGCGCGACTCCGTGGCGCGGGCCAGGCCCTCGGGTTCGATCCGGACCGCGTTGAGATGCTTCTCCTCCAGATCGTCACGCTCGTACGCGGCGGCGACGCGGTGAAAGCCTCCAAGAGGGCGGGTGTGCTCGTTCCTCTGGACGAGCTGGTAGATGAGGTCGGGAAGGATGCCGCCCGCTATACGTTCTTGACCAGATCCTTCGAGGCCCCCCTGGAATTCGACATCGAGTTGGCGAAGGAACAGGCGCCAGAGAACCCCGTCTATTACGTGCAGTACGCCCACGCGCGGATCTGCTCGATCGTCCGCAAGGCCGCAAGCGAAGGTATCGAGGTGCGCGACGGCGCGGCATTGGAACTTCTGACCGACCCGTCGGAGGGAGCGCTGATGCGCAAGCTCGCGTCCTATGAAGAGGTGATCCCGGACGCAGCCAGGCTTCGAGCACCCCAACGCGTAACCCGTTACTTGGGCGAGCTCGCCTCTGCTTTCAGCGCCTTCTATCGAGATGCGAAGGTCGTCTCCGAGGATGCGGACCTGACGAACGCGCGCCTCACATTGTGTCTAGCGGTTCGCAGCGTTTTGGCAGACGGGCTCACTTTGCTCGGCGTCGACGCGCCGGAGCGCATGTAAGAGTGGACTTCGTAACAGTCTCGGTCTTCTTGCGTGACCGTCCGCTTCACGAGGGGAATCCGCTTGCCGTCTTTGCCGACGCAGCCGACATGCCCCAGGACCGGATGCAAGCGATATCGCGCACCCTCAACCTGTCCGAGACGACGTTCGTCACCGGGATCGACAAGGATTCCTATGACGTGCGGATCTTCACGCCGAACGAGGAGCTTCCTTTTGCCGGTCACCCGACGATCGGCACCACGTGGGTCTTGCGGAACCTTGGAAGGATCGCCGGCAACAGGCTGACGCAGCGTTCTCCCGCGGGCACCACTCCGATCAGGGTCGACGATGACGTCATCTGGTTCTCGCGGACGGGCTCCTCATCGAAAGACCTCGCCGAGTCGGATGCAGCCGCGCATCAACGCGTAGCAGATGCCCTGCGGATCGACGGATCGGACGTCGGGATGGAGGGTGCGGCTCTCGGAGGATCGGGCGAGCTGCGCGTTGCATATTCCGATGGTGGGATCGAACAGCTGATGGTGCCGCTCAAGAACGAAGACGCGCTCGCGCGCTGTCGCCCCGACGCAACCGCGCTTCGAGAGCTCACTCCCTACGGGGTTTATTGCTTCACCGGCGTCGGGCCCGGAAAGCTAAGCGCGCGCGGATTCTTTGCCCCCGTCGGGATCGAAGAGGACCCGGCCACGGGTTCCGCCGCCGCGGCGCTGGGCGTCTATCTAGGAGCGAGGGTAGGGAAGGCTGAGCTCGAGATAGCGCAGGGCGTCGAGATGGGTCGCCCGAGCCTGATCCGACTGCGAGCGACGCCCGACGGCGTGGAGGTCGGGGGCAGCACTCGCCTCATCTACAGAGGCAGGCTCGAAGTCGCGGGGTAGCTCCGCGGCTTACCCTTCCACCTCATGGATCCGTTATTTCCCGTCGCGGCGCGCGTCTCCGGCGACGGACACCTCGTCATCGGGGACTGCGACACCACGGAACTTGCAGAGAGGTTCGGGACCCCTCTCATCGTTTACGACCGCCCCTCGATCGAGGTGCGGATCGCGGCTTACACGCGGGCCATCCCTCCGGCCCGCGTCTACTACGCGTGTAAAGCGTTCTGC
>JAXDJP010000456.1:0-3322 GCA_034665645.1 Actinomycetota bacterium
CCAGTTGTCATCGGTGACGATCTTCAGTAGGTGGACGTCGCCGCCCTTGTCCCTGTGGACGACCCGTCGGATATCCAGCGGACTCGTCATGTCGTCCGGATCCCAGAACGTGTTGGCCATCGCGCTATAGCTGAGCAGCATGAAGATGCAAGTCGTAAGAACGGCGATCTTTTTCATCGAGCCTCCGGTGGGTCAGTGAGGTCCCATCGTTCACCACCGCGGAGGCAGTGTCCAGGACCTCGCGTATGGTTCGTGAACGCAGACATTCTTGGACAAAGGAGACTGAATGAAAAAGATCCTATTGATGGCCGGAGCCGCCGGCCTGACCATCGTCATGGCAGTGGCCGTACTTGCCGCTTCTAACAGCGAAGGCGGTCACGATTACACGATCAACCATCAGAGCTTCAGATGGAGAACGTCGAACGCCACCACCAGCGACACCGACTTCAACCAACTGAAGCTGAATCCCTCGGTCCCTGGCGCCGCTCAGTTCATCGTCGCGAGAGGTCCGATCTCGGCGACCTTCAGTGGAACCTTCAAGGGCGGCGCCGTGGACGTCATCGTCAAGGATGGAACGCACCGGTTCCAGCCGGGCGTCGCTCACTTCGGGAAGGGCTCCTCCTCCTACACGTTCGTCACCGGAGGCCGACGCAAGTCGGGGTGTCACTACATCACGGTGCAGTGGCGCTCGCGAGCGGGGCAGCAGGTGACTCTCACCGGTGCCGACCTCGTCGTCGATTACCACCACAAGACAGGATCCGACGTCGTCACCTGCTAGTCCCGATCCTCGCCGTCGCGGGGGGTGCTTCCTAGGCCCCCCGCTTCGAGAACGCTCCGCGCCCACCGCCCCAGATCCCAAGGTCGAGCAGCACGCCGAGGATCACGAGGACGAGCCCGAAACCATGGATGCCTTTGCCATTGCTGGTGTTCTCGGCGATCGCGTAGGTCAGCGTCGTGGTGGGAAGAACGAAGAACCCGAGGAGGGGCAGGAGCCAGCCGTCGAACGCGCGGCTCAGGTAGTTCGTGAAGATCCAGAGGATGACCATCACGAATCTCGGAGTCGCTAGGACGAGAAGCGCAACGAGACAACCCATCACTAAAGATTAGTCGGCGTCGCTTGTTCGTGCGTCCTTCGCTTCCGTGCAGAAGGCGAGGTCGTCCGCCAGCTCGGTACCGCATCTCCCACAGAACAAAGGGCTACCTCTCTATTAGGACTCAGGGGAGAGTGCCCGTCGAACGGGTCCGAATCGCAATGACGACGCGGGTCGGGGGCCGTGAGTAAAAGCCGACCACCTGGCCCGACTCGTGAAAAGAGGCCGGAGGCCGTAGACGCTCTGTTCGGCCGTGCCTACGATGCTTGTATCGGCTGGACGCAGAGAGGGGCGGGGCTCGATTGAACGGCATTACCAAGCGGCACGTCGTGGGCCTTGTCGGGGCTCTCCTTCTTATCCTGCAGGTAGTCGGAGCGATGGGCGCGGGGGCCGAGACCCTCACCTTCACAAGGAAATTCGGCGTTCACGGCGACGGCCCCGAGCAGATGTATCACCCGTGGGATATGGCGGTCGATTCCGAGGATGACGTCTACGTCGCGGACACCCAACATCACCGCATCCAGGAGTTCGATGCGCAAGGGAACTTCATAGCGTCGATAGGCAGCATCGGGCAGGGCGACGGTCAGCTCTATTACCCCGAGGCTTTGACGATCGATGGCGCGTACATCTTCGTGGCCGACACCGGCAACCACCGCGTCGTCGTGTTCGGGTCGACGGGCGACTTCATCAGGAAATGGGGCGAGCTCGGAAGTGGGAACGGCCAGTTCAATCATCCTAATGGCATCGCGACGGATTCCCAGGGCAACATCTACGTCACGGAGTCGCAGAACTGTCGCGTGCAGAAGTTCTCCCCCACAGGCACTTACCTAACGAAGTGGGGGACGTGCGGGACGGGGGACGGACAGTTCCAGGTGGTTACGGGGGTCGAGGTCGGAGGCGACGACGAGGTGTACGTCTCAGACGAAGTGCGAGGAGATATCCAAGTCTTCTCTACGGCCGGCACCTACACCGAGACCATCGGTGGAACCGGCACCGACGCGGGGAAACTGGACTATCCCGACGAGATGGGGATCTGTTCGTACGAGAATCAGGACGGAGCCAACAGGGACCGCATATACGTCGTAGAGGCGGGTCACCCTGAGGTATCGGTGTTCGAGGGTTCGCGCTATCTGGGCTCGCTCGTGTCCGGCGACTACCGGGGCGGAGGGTTCTCCTGGTCGCATGGGGCCTATTGCGATCAGATCAACAACGACAAACACAACTTCTTCATCGTGTCGACGAACGAGAGCGAGATCCTGAAGTACGCCTACGACCGAAACGTCGACCCTTACGTTTCCATTCATCCAGATACGACTAAGAGAGTTCTCCGCGAGCACCACGTGCTGAGGCTTCGTCTGGAACATGCCGACATGCTCGAGAAGTGCTACTCGAAAAGCACGGTCGGGCACGTCCACATACCCGCGGATAGAGACGATCCTCTCGATCACCCTGTGGACATCGGAGTGAGAGGCTCCAGCGTTACGGTCAAGCCGGGCCGAGACAAGAGGTACGAGATCCCCGTCACGAAGGAGATCGTCTCAGAGGCCAATGCCGTTTTCGACGACGGCAAACACATCACCGTGACTCTGCATTTCAGCTTCGACGGATGCGAAACCGGAAGCCTTGGACGTTTCGAGTACACGATCCCTGGCTAACGCCGCGCGATAACAAGTCCCCTTCTCTTGTTCCCGAACGACGGTTTAAGCCGTCGTCATACGAGTGGTCGAGTAGGGTTGATCGCGAGGGGTGCCGAACGTGGCGCTCAAACATCTACGTCGGGAGCGCGCGTGAGGCCTATCAAGGTTGCTTTGTTAGCTATCACGGTTGTGATCGGTGTGGTCGGGTCCGCGGCTGCAGAGTCGGTGACCGTTCAGGGTTCCGGCGATATCAAGAAGATGGTCGCGATCAACGGACAAACCGCCGCCGTGACGAAGGTCTTTGGTTTGGGAAAGCCGTGCGCTTCCGCGCAGTACGTGAGTATCCACGTGATGTGGGGCACGTCCGAATATGACGTTGAGGGAGCATGTTCCATGCAGGGGAGCTGGGACACGGGGCTCTTCTATCAGCAAGATCGCAGCAATCCGAACGCAAAGGAAGTCAATTGCCCCGGTTTCACACTCACGTACAACTCTACGAATAAGTCCCTCAAAGCCTTCATCCCCCGCTCATGCATGACCAAGGCCCCCAACAGGGTGAAGTTCAAGAGCGAAGGGGCTACCTTCTCCGCAGCG
>JAXDJP010000457.1:0-3237 GCA_034665645.1 Actinomycetota bacterium
GGCTCGAAGACGTAATCCATCATCATGATCGCGTCGACCGGATGCTGTGCCTCGGCGGGGATACACATGTTGTCCGTCCAGATCAGACCGCCCTCCTCAGGCACGACGAATTCCAACTGAGGCGATCCCGAGGCGTTGGCCTGGAAGATGTCACCGGACCACGCCGTAGAGATCGCTATGTCTCCCGCGGCCAGCGCCTTTATGTAGGGCTGCCCGTAATACTGGCGCACGAGCCCGGCGTCCCGCTGTTCGATGAGTTTGTCAGCGGCTTTCTGCCAGTCGTCGGGGGTGGAGGTCTCAGGATTGATGCCGAGGCCTTGCATAGCGAAGTTCGGCAGATCCAATGTATCCCCGAACATTCCCACCTTGCCCTTGAATGCTGGGTCGAATAGGTCGTTGAAGCTCGTGATCTTTCGACCGGTGAGGTTCGGGTCGTAACCGATTCCCGTGATGCCCGACTGCCACGGAATCGTGTAGGCGTTGCCGGGGTCGTAATTGGGGTCCTTATAGATGTCGGCTACGTTCGCTTCGAAGTTCTTGAGGTAGCTGTGCTCCAACGGGAGCAACCAATCGTTCCTGATCAACTTGTCGAGAGTCTGCCCGTTGGTGATGACGATCAAGTCGTAGCCGGTGTCCTTCCCTGCGCTCAAGGACGGCTGGATCTTCGCGAAGAATTGTTCGTTCTCGATGATCGGTTCCGAGTAGTTGACCTTGATCCCGGTTCGCTTCGTGAATTCATCTAGAGACGGGTGGATGAACTTGCCGTTTTTGTCTCTAGCTCGGTCGATGTAAAGCTCCCAATTGGCAAAATTCAGAACACCCGCCTTCTTGGCGGTGTCCCAGAACGAGGCAGCGTCTCCGGGGCTCTGGTCGTTCTTGTCGTTGCCGGAGACTCCGCATGCGGCGAGGAACGCCGCCAGCGCGGTCGCTCCGGCCCCCGCGCCCGCATACCGGAGAGCGTCGCGTCGCGACACTCGTCTCTCCGTGAGGCCTCGCAAGAGTGGGATGTCTATCTTGGGTGCGCCGGGTTCCAGTTCCTTAACCATTCCGCCCTCCCGTGTCGTTCGCTGCCTCAACTGCAAAGGTGTGTTCGGGGGCCCACGTCAAAAGAACCTTGGTGCCGGGAGCGATGGGCCCATCGGACGACCCCGAGTTCTGGACGTACGCAGTGACGGTGGTCCCATCTGCCGCGGTGCATGAATAAGAGGTTGCCACGCCCGTGTAAGTAGAAACCGTCACTTCCGCCTCTAATGAGTTCGACTGGTCCTCTGCGACGCCGTCCGCCGTCCCCCGCACGTGCAGTTTCTCGGGCCGCACTCCGACGCTTACGGCGCCACGTCCTTGCGGGAGCCGGTCTGTCGGCAACGAAACCGTCCCACCGGCCGCGAGGCGCACCTTGGCTACTGCGTCTTGCGCGCTTTCGACTTCTCCTGCCAGCAGGTTCGACGCCCCAAGGAATCCCGCTACGAACGCAGTCTTCGGGCTCTCGTAAACGTCGCGCGGGGTGCCAACCTGGTCGAACTTTCCGGCATTCATCACGGCAAGACGATCGGACATCGTCATCGCTTCTTCCTGGTCGTGGGTCACGTAGATGAACGTGATCCCGATCTCGGTCTGGATGGCCTTGAGCTCGACCTGCATGTGCTTCCGTAGTTTCAGGTCCAGGGCGCCCAGCGGCTCGTCGAGGAGCAGGACCTGAGGCGAATTGACAAGGGCGCGCGCCAGAGCCACGCGCTGCTGCTGGCCTCCCGACAACTGGTTCGTTCGTCTCGTTCCGTAGCCCTCGAGACTCACGAGGGACAAGATGTCCTCCACCCTCTTGTTCGTCTCGTCCTTCGATGTTTTCTTGCGCCGCAGTCCGAACGCGACGTTCTCGAACACGTTCAGATGGGGGAAGAGGGCATAGGACTGGAAGACCGTGTTGACGTCTCTCTTGTAAGCGGGTATCCCGCTAACCTCCTGGTCGCCAAGGTAGATCGCTCCCGATGTCGGTTCTTCGAAACCGCCGATCATCCTCAGGGTCGTCGTCTTCCCACAGCCAGAGGGGCCCAGGAGACTGAAGAACTCGCCCTCCTTCACCGTCAGGGAGACGTCGTCGACCGCAACCGTTTCTTTGAAGGCTTTCGTAACGCGGTCGAGCCGCACGTTGGGCATGAGCTGAAACTACCCGGGTGCCGTGCCGTGCTCAGCCTGATACCGGACGTAATCCGCGTACGGGTACCACCAGGCTTTGGCATCCATCTTGGTATCGATGTGCACGTGCTTGGCTTGCCGGAAGTCGTCGAGGCCCTCGATCCCGAGTTCGCGTCCGTTCCCCGACGCCTTCATCCCGCCGAAGGGAGCGGCTTCGTTGTCGGTTAACGGGTCGTTGAACCACACCGTCCCCACATCGAGTTGCTCCATCGCTTGCAGCATGTAATCGAGCCGACGCGTGTACACGTTGGCGCCCAGCCCGAAACGGCTGGCGTTGGTCCGTTCGATCGCTTCCTCCAAGGATGCAACCTTCGCGATGGGGGCGACGGGGCCGAACGTTTCATCTCGGAGAAGACCCATGTCCTCGGTCACGTCCACCACGACGGCCGGCGTTAGGAAGAATCCCTTCGAAAAGTTGCCTCGGTCTCCTCCCGCGAGCACCGTCGCTCCCGCACTACGAGCCTCCGCCAACTGTCGTTCGACCTTCTCCCGCTGAATGCCGCGCACCATCGGCCCGATGTCGGTTGCTTCGTCCATGGGATCGCCCACCACGAGCTTCTGTGTCTCCTGCACCACCGCGTCGACGAACTCTCTGTACACGTCCTTCAGGACGTAGAACCTCTCCGCCGACGTGCAGACCTGGCCGCTGTTCAGATACGCAGCCCACACGGCGCCCTTGGCAGCGACGGCGAGGTCCACGTCTTCACACACGATGAAAGCGTCTTTGCCTCCCAGCTCGAGATGCACCTTCTTCATCGTGTCTGCGGCCGCGCGCATCACGGCTTGTCCCGTTTCGACCGATCCGGTGAACGCCACGAGGGACACGTCGGCCGAGTCAACCAACTGCCGTCCAACGTCGGCATCTCCCGGAAGCACGTTCACAACGCCCGGCGGAAAGATCTCTCGGATCCCTTCGGCCAACTGCAGTGTTGACATCGGGGTGAAGGGGGACGGCTTTACGACGACGGTGTTGCCTGCCGCCAGAGCGGGAGCGAGCTTCCACGCGAGCAGCAGGATCGGATAGTTCCACGGAACAATCGCGGC